>JAUXFZ010000147.1 GCA_030622585.1 Myxococcales bacterium | reverse complement strand
TGAGCGATATGGGGCAAGCGCAGGTCGCGGGCCTCAGCCGCGCGCTGCGAGAGCAGCAGTACGACCTCGTCCTGAGCTCGGATCTGAGCCGGGCGGCGGACACGGCGAAGGCCTCCGGCGTGCAGGTCGAGCACGATCGGGCCTGGCGTGAAATCCACGTCGGCGACTGGGAGGGCCTCACCATGGAGCAGGTCGTCGAGCGCTTCCCGGAGCAGATTGAGGCCCTCCAGGCACGGCAGAGCTTCGCGATCGGCGGGGGAGAGAGCTGGCCCGAGGTGTTTGCACGGGCCGATGCGTCGCTCGCCGCCCTTCGCGATCGGTTACCGGACGGCGGCAGAGCCATCGTGTTCACCCACGGCGGCATCATCGCTGCCCTCGTCTCCGGCCTGCTGGGCGCTCGGGACCGTTTCCCGTGGCCGCTCGGTCGGATGCGAAACACCGGCCGAACCACCCTCCGGTTCACCGGCGACCAGGTCGAGCTGGTTTCTCACAACGACGACACCCACATCCCGACCGAGCTCCGTCAGAGCTACGAACCCCGTCCCGACCAAGTCCTCGTCAGGCTGACCTCCGTAGCTGGCGATAGTGAGCCAGCTAATACAGGCACAGCGGATTTCAACTCTGCAATCAAATCTGCACGGAAAACCGGTGCAGGTGGGGCCGTGTCGGTATCAGGTACATCACGTCAGATCGCCGACCTCGCCCAAGCCACAGTGGGCACTTCATCCAATAAATTCCGGTTCGTGGAGCCCGCGCACGGGCGCTCGAGCGAGCTGCTGATCTCCGAGAACCATCAGATGCTCCTCGACTACGGCGTGCCGATAATGCAGATCTGAAAAATCTGTTGCAAAAATGAAAAGTAAGCTGCCTCACGTCTGTACAGCTAGAATACAGTTGTAATTCATCTGTAAGGGTTAGTCATGGCATGTCTCAGTTGTGATCCACCCTACATATGGACCCATCCCTTCGGGCGATCGGGTGCAATTTAGGGGCTAAACGCGCAGAACTTCAAAAACTTTTCAGATCTGAACGATGGTCACAAAGGGAGATTCCACAACCCTTATGAGATCATTCATGATTCCCGGCACCGTCAAGTTGGCACGGTAGTAGCATATAGAGAACTCGACATAAGCACTGCGGCGAAGACGTCCCCCCACGTCCCCCGTGGTGCTGTTAGACCGGCGATTTGGCTTGTTTTCCCCCCACTTCATCCAAATCGCCATCTCTCTAGCGGCCCGAAAGCCCCCCCTTTCGGGCCGTTACTTTTTAATCTCGCTACTTCACGACCTTCAGGTACGGGGGCCGTTCGCCTGGTTTTGGCGGAGTGGACGGGGTGGAGTCGGTGTCTTGATCTAACGCGGGCAAGACGCGTAAGGACGGCCGCTCCTCGACCACTGGCGGGGGAGGCTCCCTGCCCGCTTCCCGTTCAATTTCCTCGGAAATCTCCTCAGGCATCGACTCGGGCCACACCATGCCTCGGCCGTCATCGCCGGCCAGGGCGAACACCGCATCCCATTGAATCTGGCAGGTAAAAGGCGAGCGGTTGAACGACAGAGTGCCGTAAATGCCATCCGCGTCGACCTCTAAATCCCTAATGGGTACGGGCAGATCGAAGCCAATCTGCAGGACGAGCTGAGGTTCTGAGCGATAGGATTCGGGTACCGCGACCGTGTCGACTCGAGGGTCGAGGTGCACGAACAGGCTGCCCTGGGCCAAGAGGTAGCGAGCCACGTCGAGCTTGAGCGGCAGCGGCTTTTCTTCGTCAGCCACTCTTCAGGCTTAGCGGATTCAGTGGAGACTTGCCATCGCCCTATGTCAGGGCCAGCAGAGTGGTCCCTGCAACCATCAGGCCGATGGCAGCCACCTTTCGACTCGTGATCGGCTCCGAGAAGAAGAGCCTCCCGAAGACCACGCTGCCGACCACGCCGAACGCCCTCTTGAGGGTCTCGAGGACGGCTACCCAGAGCCACTGCAGGGCGACCATCTGCAAAGCCACCGCCGCCACGGCGAATCCGATGAGCCCCACGAGCAACGCCTTCGGTACACAAACGACATCTCGGAGCTCGCTCTGCTTTCCCCTGGCTAGAATCCAAGAGAGCAGAATCGAGGCGCTCCCACCCGAAAGAAGGAAGGCGTGCGTGGCCGGTGACGCATGCCCAAGAGCCCGCTTGTCGAGGGCGGTCGAGAATGCCCAAAGAACGGCAACCGCGATCATGTAGGGCGCGCCCTTCTCATGAGAGATCGAGCGCCACCAGGAATCCGCCAAGTCGCTGTTGAGAACGATGGCGCCGAGAACCACCAAGAGGATGCCCCCCCAGTGCGTCGTGCCGGGCACTTCTCCAAGGAGGGGAATCGCCACGACTGCACTGAAGACCGGTGTGAGCGAGAGGAAGGGAACCGTCCGACTCAAGGGTGACAACTGCACCGAGCGCATGAAGAATACGTTCGCCAGCGCATTCATCGCCATCGAGGCCACGGCAGGAGGCCAGTACCCCGCGTCGGTGACCCAGGTTTGGTCGTACAGCGCCCAGGCGCCGAGAAACGGCACCTGTCCAAGCAGCAGAAACACCGCCAGTGCCTCCGGTGAGGCCTTCCCGGCGACCGCCTTGCGAACCACATCGAGCCCTGCCCAACACAGCGCCGCCGCAATGCCCAGAGCAAAGCCGGTCATAGCCGCTTCGACAAGATGACCTTGGCTTTCACGTCCCGGGGCTCATCCTCCCGCGGCCCCGGCGGGAACTGGCTTACTTCGTACACGCGAAAGGAAACGACGCGATCGTCTGCGTTGCCCGTGCGCTCGTGGTGGCTGAAGATCCAGTCGCTCAATGCCTTGTGATACCGGCGGTAGCGTTTGATGCGCACGGTGTAGTCGCACCAGTAGTAGTTCTGTCCGAGATACGGAGGAAGCGTGCGCAGTGAGGGGTCAGCATAGCGGGAGGCGACCTCGTTGAAAGGATCAATGTGCCTTCCGTTTTCGGTGACCGCATCGACGACCAGCCACATATCGTGTCGCGGCGCGTTGGCGGCGAACATCTTCCAACCCTGATTGAGACGGAGGGTCATGACGGTCTGGCGAATCCACTTCGGCTGTTCGTGCTTGATGAAATGCGAGATGGCTGGGTTCTCGGCGGCCACCTGTGAGGTGGCAGCGACGACGAGAACGGCGAGGACCGCGTTGGCGCCCCAGCGCAACGGACGCCACGAAGGTCGCGACGGTGCGGTGGACGGCGGCAACGCGAGCGCCGCAACCAGAGCGTCGTCCTCGGTCCGACGCAAGCGGAGTTTCTCGCGCAGCCATTCCCAGTCCTCGGTGCTGAAGAGAAACATCGAGTACCCGATCATCACGAACGAGAACACACCGACGTTGGCCACCAGTGCGATGCCGAGGTGGAGCGCCCAGATGCCCACGATCGCGAGCCGCCGTGTCCGCGGCCGCCCCCACGGGGACATGATCAAGAACGGCAACAGATACTCGATCACCAGGCTCGTGTAGGTGATCGCCTGGAAGACCCAGAACGGCAGATGCTCGCGCATCCAGTAGCCGGCCCCGGTCACGAGCCGCTCCTGATGCGCCAGCCAGTACACCGCGCTTCCGTTGATCCACGTCTCGCCGCTCTTGTGGACCGCGTTGAAGAAGTAGATGATCACGAGCTGCATCATCACGACGAGCACCGCCCACGACACCACGGGCGATCTCGGGGGTTTGTCGGCTTTGTGAGCGCGCCAGGCATCGACCGAAAACGCCGAGCCGAGCGGCAGGAACGCGGTCCACACCAGGAGGTTACAGAACACGAAATCGCCCCCGTTGGACACCAGGTCGACGCGGATCTGAAGCGACAGCAAGCACGCCAGGGCGAGCACTTGGGCGACGCGCGTGAAGACGCCGAACAGCAGGGCCACGTACACCAAGCCGATGAGCACGAAGGCCACCCTCACCCCGGTGTCCGAGCTCACGTAGAACAGAAACGATTCGCCCCAGGGCTTGAGGGGGTGCTTTGCGAGCATCGCGTTCGGGATGAGGCCCGATTCGAAGTACCAGACCGACATCTCCGCGCTTCGCTTCGCGAGGTCGAACAGCAGCAGCAGCGCGATGTAGATCCGCGCCAGGCCGAGCGTGCGGATGTCGATGGTGAGGAACCGGTCGCGTAGGAGGGTCTTGTCGATGCGCATGGCCTGGCTCAGCTCGCACGGACCCTATCAGCGTCTGGGTTCAACACAAAACAATGTCTTTCCGCGGAGTTGCGAACCCCGCCGGCAAGCCTCATAGTGTGCAGGTCTTTGAAAATTTGGGGGCGACCGGTTTCGACGGGGATGATGAAGGTTCGGTTGCGTGTCCGTCGGCCCAAGCACGACGTAAAAACGTTTGGGACGTACAACTGCCAACGATAACGCAGTTGCTCTCGCGGCCTAAGTAAAGCCAAGGGAGCCGTCGAACCTAGAAGCTTGCCTGTGCTTCTAGCGGAGGCGTCATTTGAACGGGCTAGTCATCGCGAGTCGGGTTCGGCGCGATTGACGAAATAAAGAACCACTAGCGTTGGTGCGAGCCTGTTTGTGGGCGCAACCCAGGGCGAATTTCAAATCACAAACTACGCACGTAGATGCAGTTCTGGAACATTTCCGGACGTGGGTTCGATTCCCACCGCCTCCACCCCTGCTTGAGCACCTTCCGTGCCCTGCGCCAGCCATCGCGGCTCCAACTCAAACCATGCTGTCATGGGCCATTCCGCTACGGGCTCAACGCTTCGGCTTGTTCGAATCGGAGACGCGTTTCACCGTCTGCATGAAGCCATGGTGTGCGCCTGACGAGACACGCCCGAGGAGGACGAAGGATGAGCTCGACGAATCCCATCATCAAATGCACCATGGCCGCGCTGGCGGTGCTTCTCGGCACGGCGTGCGAGGGCAAGCCGACACCAACGCGACCGGTAGGGCAGGCTGCGGCGCCGGTGGCTTCGAGCAACGCGTGTCAGCCGATCTCCGAGCTCAACGCGCTCGACCCCCGGCGGCCGGTTCCGCTGCAGCCGATGATGGCCTGGCACCAGAAGCAGAACATGCAGCAGCACCTCGGTGCAATCCAGCAGATCATCGACGGCCTCGCCCGACAGGATTGGGAAGAGATCGTCCGCGCCTCCGCCCGGATCGAGTCGTCGCCCCAGATGCAGCAAATGTGTGAGCACATGGGCGCTGGCGCTGACGGGTTCACGGAGCTTGCGTTGGACTTCCACCGCCGAGCCGACGCCATCGGCGAGGCTGCCCAGGCACGAGATGCGCAGGCGGTCTTGAGGGCCACGTCGAACACGTTGCAGGCCTGCACGAGCTGTCACGCCGCGTACCGACAGGACGTCGTCGACGCCGAGACATGGAGGGCGCGAACTGGCCAGACCCATGACCCCGCGATGGGGCACGGTGGGCACTGAGCGAGTGCTACCCTAGTCTGTGCCTCCTCAGAACCCCGTCGACCGCACAGTCGTTGATGTTTCCGCGCTCGGGGTCAAGCTGGGCTACGCCGCGGTGTCGCCGTACATTCTGCTTCGCCGAAAGCCACCGTGGCAGACCCGGCGTGCGTTTCTGCGGAATGACACCCAGCCACCGTTCAAACAGGCGTCATAATTTGGAATCGTTGAAAAGCTCTAAGGCCAGCAAGGCCTCCCTATCCTGTACTTTTCTCAACAATAATAGCCGTTTCTCCAGGATGGTCTGCTGCGCTATGTTGCATGATTGTTTAGTTATAAAACTTGCATAGTTGGGGTCTGGACCCTATATTCTGCTCATCAGGAGGAAGCCATGTCGGCCTTGAACGAGCTCAAACGAAGGCTGCGGCCCGGTCAGGTCTACCGGCGCAGGGATCTTGCGCGTTGGTCGAACGCGGCCGACCGGCACGTGCGCCAGCTCGTCGATGAAGGCCGGCTCGAGAAAGTCTCGGGCGGTGTCTACATGGCGCCCCGCAAGACGCGGTTCGGCACCGCGCCGGCCTCGCCGGAAAAACTGGTCGAGACATTCCTAGGCGATGACAAGTTCCTGATGATCTCACCCAATGCCTATAACGGACTCGGCGTCGGCGCGACCCAGCTCTACAACGAGCCAGTGGTCTACAACCGAAAGCGCCATGGTCGCATGGAGCTGGACGGACGGACCTATGATTTCCGCAGGCGTCCGACGTTTCCCGCGAAGCTTAGCGAAGAAGTTCTTTTGGTCGATTTGTTACACAATCTCAATCGACTCGCCGAAGACAAAGCTGCCGTCCTACCCCGCGCGCTGGCGCGCGCGCGCTGCATGGATCGCTCACGGCTCGCCAAGGCGGTACGCGACTATGACTCCGCGCGCGTGCGACGCCTGCTCGAACCCGTGCTTGAGGATGCGCCTCAGCCGCTCCCGGCCTCGTGATGCTGCTCCACGAGGCCCCGGCATCGATCCGGGCCTCGTGGAAAAAGACTACTGGATTATGCACGGGCTGTGGGGCTTGCAGCGCGGTGGCTTCACCTTCGAACTGAAGGGAGGC
>JAUXFZ010000222.1 GCA_030622585.1 Myxococcales bacterium | reverse complement strand
ATCTCGATCTCGTCTTCTTCGCACAGAGCGGGGTTGTAGGTGGGCCAGGGTTCGGTTTGGATGCTGGGGGTGTGGCCGAGCATTTCCCAGACTTCCTCGCCCAGGTGGGGGGCGAAGGGGTGGACGAGCCTGGCAAGGACCCCGTGGACTTCGGTCGGCACATGCTCGAGCTTCATCAACTCGTTGGTGAGGACCATCATCGCGCTGATGGCGGTGTTGAAACGCATCGCCTCGATGTCCTCGGTGACCTTCCGAGTGGTCTGATGCTGCAAGCGCGTGAGCGCATCGTCCGGGCTCGCGCTCGCATCCGCACGGAGCGTCACCGCGAACACGCGGTCGAGAAAGCGACGGACGCCGGAGATCGAGCTCGTGCTCCAGGGCTTCGTTGCTTCGAGCGGGCCCATGAACATCTCGTAGATGCGCATCGAGTCGGCGCCGAACTCGGCGACGACGTCGTCGGGGTTCACGACGTTGCCCCGCGACTTGCTCATCTTTTGCCCACCCTCTCCGAGGATCATCCCTTGGTGAACGAGCTTCTTGAAAGGCTCTTTGGTGGGGACAGCGCCTTCGTCGTAGAGGACCTTGTGCCAGAAGCGGGCGTAGAGAAGGTGCAGGACGGCATGTTCGGCGCCGCCCACGTAGAGGTCGACGGGAAGCCATCGCGCAGCGAGGTCAGGGGAGCAGAGCGCCTGCGTGTTGTCCGGATCGATGAATCGAAGGTAGTACCAACAGGAGCCCGCCCACTGGGGCATCGTGTTCGTCTCGCGCGCGAACCACTGGCCGCCCTTCTCGAAGAAGCGCCAGTCCTCGGCTCTCGCTAGCACCCCTGCCGGATCGGTACCCGGCTTGTAGTCGTCGAGCTCGGGGAGTCGAAGTGGAAGCTCGCTCTCCTCGACCGCAAGCGGCTCATCATATCGAATGGTGTAGTCCGCGCCCGCACGCGGATCGCCTTCGGTGTCGACCGGGAAGTAGATTGGGATCGGCTCGCCCCAATATCGCTGCCTAGAAAACACCCAATCGCGGAGCTTGTATTCGACGCGAGAGATGCCTTTACCGGCCGCCTCGAGATCGGCTGCGACGCGGCTCTTGAACTCGGCCGTCTGCAGGCCGTCGTACTTGCCAGAGTTCACGGCAACGCCCTGCTCGGTCATCGCCTCCCGCAAAGGTGTATCGGCCGGCGCTCCCGTCTTACTGACGACCTCGATGATCGGAATACCGTGCGTGCTCGCGAACTCGAAATCACGCTCGTCATGCGCAGGCACCGCCATGATCGCCCCGGTACCGTAACCCCACAGAACATAGTCGGCGATGTAGATCGGAACCTCTGCGCCGTTGACGGGATTGATCGCAAGGCCGCCGGTGAACACTCCGGTCTTGTCTTTGTTCGCCTGTCGATCGCGCTCGCTCTTGTTCTTGGCCTGCTCGACGTAAGCGGCCACTTCGTCGCGTCGTTCGTCGGTGGTCAGCACCTCGACCAGGGGATGCTCCGGCGCGAGCACGATGAACGTCGCTCCGAACAAGGTGTCGGGACGCGTCGTGAAGACATCGATGATCTCTTCGTGCCCGACGACGTCAAAGTTCACCTCGGCGCCTTCGGACCGCCCGATCCACTCTTGCTGCATGATCCGGGTGCTATTGGGCCACTCGACCTCTCCGAGGTCTTCGAGGGGCCTGTCGGCGTAGGCGGTGATCTTCAGCACCCACTGCCTCAGCGGCATGCGTTCGACCGGGTGCCCTCCCCGTTCGCTCAAGCCGTTGATGACCTCTTCGTTGGCCAACACGGTTCCGAGCTCCGCGCACCAGTTGACTGCCACCTCACTCTGATACGCGAGCCCGCGATTGAAGAGCTTGAGAAAAATCCACTGGGTCCACTTCACGTACTCGGGAGACGTCGTATCGATCTCACGGGCCCAATCGTAACTGAACCCGAGCATCTTGAGCTGACGCCTGAAGGTCGCGATGTTTTGCGCGGTCGTGTCCCGTGGATGGGTGCCGGTGAGGATGGCATGCTGCTCCGCCGGAAGGCCGAACGCGTCCCAACCCATCGGATGCAATACGTCGAACCCGGCTGCCCGACGGTAGCGCGCCACGATGTCCGTGGCCGTGTACCCCTCCGGATGCCCGACGTGCAGCCCCGACCCGGACGGATACGGAAACATGTCGAGGATGTACGTCTTCGGCCGGTCGGTCCCCTCGGGCGTACGAAACGTGTCGTCCTCGTCCCAGTAGGCCTGCCACTTGGGCTCAATCGTCGCGGGATCGTAGCGCGTCATCGCGCCTGCCATAGCATGCTGGCGACGAGGCCGCGATCTATGGGCAGGTCGTCAACCCAGTGATCCACTCGCTGAGCAGCGCAGTGCCGAACGGGTCGACAGTCGACGTACCGGTCGAGGGCATTCGCAACACACCATCCAAGAGGAACCGTTGCATGAGCCCCGAGCCGTCCGGATCGCCGGGCGCCACCCGAGGCAGCCCGGCCCACTCGGTGAAGTATTTCATCGGGTCACAGATGCCACTGTCTGCGAGTGAGACTTCGTACCGAAGATCGAGCCCATGTTCGGCCGAGTCCGCGTAGGCGCCGGGGCGGTGACAGTGGGCGCAGTTCACGTCGAGGTACGCGCGAACTTGCTCTTCGAGCGTCCCTTCACCCTTCGGCGGGTTGGCCATACGGGGCTCGGCATCCGGGTCGATCTCCTCGTCTGGGCCGAGGGCGAAGAGGCCGATCTCGTCCATCGCGACGAGCTGGTTGGCTACCAGGCCATCGTAGTCGTGATCGCGGTTGAGTTGGCCCGTCTTGGGGCCGAGCACATCGTCGATTTCGCTACCATGGCAGGTCACACAATCGTCGAACTGCGGAAAGCCGTACTCGATGACCTCGGACCCAGTGGCACTCTCGATCGTGTACTCGACGACCTTGCGCTCCTCGAGCAGGGTGGCGTCCGTCCCTTCGTCATTCCACTGATAGGTCGCGTACTCCCAGTCCCCATCCTGACGAACCATGAAGCGCGTCTCCACTGCACGACGGCTCTCGGGGTCGTCCTGTCGAAACTCGAAACCGAACACCTTGATGAGAACAGTTCCCTCCGGAAAGGCCCAGGAGCCGTCCGTGCGGATCGTGATCTGCTCTGGGCTCGGCACGACCAGGTATCGCGGCTTGAAGGCGCCGTCAGTCCACAGCGGCGCGTTGACCTCGTACGGGATCAGATCCGGCCCCGGCTCGAGCGTCTTGAGATCAGTGAAGCAATCGGTGTCGGAAAGGCGCGCGGGCATTCCCTCCGATATGTCGGGCAGACAAGTCTGTATCTCTGGGCGCGGCTCGAGCGCAGGCCCGGGCCGAGACGCCCCGTCGTTTCCGCAGCTCATTAGCAGGAGCGCCACAAGACACCCCCCCGCGCGTGTACACCGCATGTGTTCTGTGTAGCGGAATCGCTCCCACCTTCCAAACCGTGCGACGCGTTTAATTTGCGCGTGCGGAATCCCCGACATTTCGATGGCTTTGGGCGTGCGTAGGGGCGTCGCGATGAGCCTAGGTAACCGAGAAGCCTCCGTCGACTAGGACGGTCTGGCCCGTCATGAAACGCGCCGATGAGCTGGCCAGGAAGAGCACCACCGGGGCGATGTCTCCCGGCACGCCCCAGCGTCCGAGCGGGGTTCGGTCCATGAACGGCTTCTCGAGGGGTTCCACCCCCTTCATCATGGCGGTCATGTTGCTTTCGACGAGACCCGGCGCGACCGCGTTGACGCGAATGCTATCTCCGGCCCAGGTCGCCGCGAGGTTCTTGGTCATCTGAACGGTCGCGGCCTTTCCCGCCCCGTAGCCTGGCACGATCGGAACCGCGAAGAAGGCGCTCATCGAGGCCAAGTTGATCACGCTTGCCCCGCCTTCGAGGGTGCTCGCCGCCAGCTTGTCCCTACACCCTACCGAGAGACGGTAGGCCCCAAACAGATTGATCGCGACCGCTTCTTCGAAGACGTCGGGGACCGCTTCGTGCTTGCCACCGGGGAAATTGCAGCCCGCGTTGTTGACGAGCACATCCAGCCGATCGAGCGACGCCGCCAGGCCCTCGATGGCCGCTTTGTCGGTGAGTTGAAGCGAATGGTACGCGTAGGCCGACAGGTCCCCGTCGTACTCGCTCGCGTAGGCACGCGTTCCCGTAATCAGCACTTCGGCACCCGCATCGGCGAATGCCTTGGCGATCGCCGTACCGATCCCGTTCGAGCCGCCCGTCACCAAGACTCGCGCCCCTGAGAAATCAAAGCTCGCCGCGTTGTTGCTCACTAGTTCACCTCAGTGTCGATATCGACCATGACTTTGCCACCCGCGTTTGGATCCGTCGCCACCTCGATCGCTTCACCGATGCGATCGAGCGGGAACCGATGGGTAATCATCGGAGACAAGTCCCATCGCGTGAGGAGCTCGATGGCATCGTTGTAGTCGGCCGGGTACTCCATCGCGCCACGGATTGTCATCTGCTTCATCATCACCCAGAGAAAGCTGACGTTCACCGGCTGCTCATGCAGCGCGACGACGGTGAGCCGTGACTCGGCTTTGCCGCTCTGCAGCACGTCGGTGATCACCTTTCCCGCTCCGGACGCTTCGATGAAGACATCCGTCCCGGCCATCGGCATGCCCATCAGAGGCTCCTCGCCGTGGAGCTTCTTGAGCTCGACCCACGGATCTTGCTCGGACGCGTTGATCGTTGCGCGCGCCCCGAGCGCCGTGGCCAACTCGAGGCGACGCGGCGACAGATCGATCGCGACGACATCCGAAATGCCACGATCGCGCAACGTTGCGATGGCTGAAAGACCGATGGGCCCGGCGCCGAACACCGCGACCTTATCGTCCCGTGTGACCTCGGACCGATCGACCGCGTTCATCCCCACACCGAGGGGCTCAGAGAGCGCGGCCAGATGCATGGGCAGGTCGTCCGGAATCGGAAACAGGCACCCTCCGTCGGCTGCGTTTCGAACGAGGAGTTGTTGCGTGAAGCCGCCCTCCGGTCCGCCGTTGCCGATCATGTTCGCGGACGCGGTCGGGTTGAGCACGACTCGCGTACCGGGAGCCAAGCCTGAGACATCGGCGCCAGTCGATTCGATGATGCCGGCAAGCTCGTGCCCGATGGGCATCGGCCGCGTGAGGCCGCCCATGCGAACGTAACGGACATCCGTCCCGCATACGCCACAAGCCGCGACGCGCACTACCGCATCACGCGGCCCGGGCTCTCGCTCGCCTGCATCGTCCAGCTGAACCTTGCCCGGACCGTGTATGT
>JAUXFZ010000291.1 GCA_030622585.1 Myxococcales bacterium | reverse complement strand
CTCGTTGGTGTTCAAGTGGGTGCCTCGCGCCATCCGTGAGCTTCCGGTCGAGGTCTCGCTCGACGGGAATCTCCCCGGGGGGCTCGAATGGGCAGGAGAGCCAGAGGTGTTTCCCGAAACGATGCAGGTCGATGGGCCCCGCGATGTGGTCAACTCGATGCGCACCGTCCGCTCGATGGAGATCGACGCCAGCGAGCTCGAGGACGGCGTCGTACAGCGCGAGGTTCCGCTCGTCGGCGCGCCGGCCAACACGACGTTCGGCGATCAAACCGTCCTGGTGACTCTACGTGTTCAGCCCAAGATGAAAGAGCGAGTTCTGTCGCCGCTACGAGTCGACGCCGAGGGAGTCGTGCCGCGTGCGCTACGCCCTCGCGCGATCACAGCACGTATTCGTGGCCCCGAGGCGATCGTCGACCAGCTCAACCCTGCGTCCGTGCTGGCCATCGTCAACTTGAGCGATGCCCCCTTGAAGAAGGGCACACTGGCGGTGCCGGTCGAGCTTCGCGGATTGCCCGACGAGGTCGAGGTGCTCGACCTCGAGCCCGCCCTCATCACCGTGCTGCTAGGCGAGTAGCCTCTTTCTTGGCCTGGGCGGCGATGTCGTCGGCCATGGCTTTGATTCGGTCGTGCTTGGGGCCTTCGATCATGACCCGGAGCTTGGGTTCGGTGCCGCTCCAACGAACCAGCACGCGGCCCTTCTTACCGAGAGCTTTCTCCGCGCGCGCGATGGCGAGCGTCGTCTTGGGCAGCTCCTCCAACGGCCGGCGATCGGGCAGGGTGACGTTGACCAAGACCTGCGGAACGCGGTCCATCACCTCCCCGGCGAGCTCTGAGAGGGGGCGACCTTCGCGCAGCACGATGGCGAGCACCTGCATGGCGGCAATCAGGCCGTCGCCGGTGGTCGCATGGTCCAGGAAAATCAAGTGCCCCGACTGCTCGCCGCCGAAGTTCAAACCCCGCTTCCGCATCGTTTCGACGACGTAGCGGTCCCCCACCTGGCAGCGCAGCAACTTGCCGTGGTGGTTTTCGATGGCGCGCTCGAGGCCAAGGTTGCTCATCACAGTGGCAACCAGAGTCCTGCGACGAAGGCGCTTGGCGCGGAGCATACGTGTCGCGCACAAGGCCATGATCACGTCGCCATCGAGCTGGTTGCCCTTCTCGTCGATCATGATGATGCGGTCGGCATCCCCGTCGAGAGCGATACCGAGATCTGCCCCACGCTGTCGTACTCCGCGCGCGCAGGCTTCCGGGTGTAGCGCGCCGACGTTGTGGTTGATGTTCTTTCCGTTCGGCCGAACCCCAATTGCATGGGTCGTGGCGCCAAGCTCTGAAAAGACCAGCGGCGCGGTCCGATACGCAGCGCCATGTGCCGCGTCGACGACGATCTTCATGCCTTCGAGCGTCAGATCGGCTGGGAACGAGGCTTTGACGAACGCCACGTAGCGTCCGGGCGCGTCGTCTAGGCGCTCCGCTCTGCCCACGCGCGTTCCGGTCGGCCGTTTCTTGTCGAGATCCGATCCGAAGACCAGCGCCTCGATCTCCTTTTCGACTCCGTCGGGCAGCTTGAACCCGTCTGGCCCAAAGATCTTGATGCCGTTGTCCTGGTACGGGTTGTGCGAGGCGCTGATCACCACGCCGGCATCTGCACGCATGCTCGTCGTGAGGTGCGCAATCGCGGGCGTCGGAAGTGGTCCGGACAGCATCACTTCGCCGCCCAGCGCGCAGATGCCCGAAGCCACCGCCGTTTCGAAGAGATACCCGGAGAGTCGGGTATCCTTGCCGACGACGATTCTTGGCGTGTGCGTGACACGCTTGCCCGCTTGGTACGCGATCGCCGCGCCGATGCGAAAGGCTACCTCTGGCGTCATGTCGCCGCGATTGGCGAGGCCGCGAAGGCCGTCGGTTCCGAACAATGTACGGCTCATGCTTGCTTCAAGGCTCCCACGTTACGTCGAGGCTCCAGTTGGAGGGAGGGGCAAACGTGCCCGTCGTCACGAAGTTTAGTGGCCATAGAGCCTCGATCAAGAAACCAGGACGCTGGGCCTGCGCGGTCGTGTTCGGACCGCCTTCGTTTCGCCGTGCCACGAACTGGCCTTCGACGTACAGGCCACGGATCGGGAGACTGTCCGGGAGCACGCTGTCCACGTTGAAGCCGACCTGGACGGCGGTGTCGCCCTCGATATCATCGGAGAGGCCTTGTCCCTGCTTGATACCGAACGTCGGCGCAAATCCGCCGAACTGGGATTGCAAGGACGCAGAGAAGAGGCCCGCGGCCACTCCTGTGAGGAAATTCGACGTGCCCTGTGAGGCCTGGGCTGTAGAGGTGTTGACCCCTCGTTGCTGTCGGGTGCTGCCGGTGACGAGGAGGGCGATGACTTGAGCCTCGCTGCTCGTCGGAACGCTCGACTTGAATTCGATCGTCGGGTCACTCAAGCGACCGGACACCGTGACGGTGACCGTGTCGTTGCTGCCGCGGAGCGAGTGGCGCGCGACGAGGTCGACTTTGGCATCCATCTCGGGATCCCCATCGAACACCATGCTTCCCGATCGAATGTCGAAGCGCTTCCCAAACACCTGGAAACTCCCCCGCTGCAAGTTGACCGAGCCTTCGACGGTGAACTCTTCGGCCATACTGGTGTCCAACTTCGCGGTCGCTTCGACGTAGAAGCCCTGGTCCTTGCTGCGTATGATCAACCGATCTTCGGACCGAATCTTCATCTGCACGCGGTAGGCGCCAGTTCGTCGGACAGGTTCGTACGTCTCCCCGATGAAGAATACCTCCGGGTGCCGCTCGAGGTCTTGGGGTGTGACGGAGCTTTCGGGGATGTCGACCTCGAGCTTCCCCAACCGGACCTCGCCGTCTAGGCCGTCATCTTCGAATTTCGCGATCATGCGCGCGCTGCCGTCGAGTCGAGCCATGATCGACCCCTCCTGACGCACCGGGAATGTGTCCGCATGGACGACGAGGTCCACCTTGTTGAGCCGCAGCTTCTTGAAGGCAACTCGGCCGTCGACTTCGGCTGCGCCGCCCGTATCGGTGGCCCGCAAATCGGTGATCGAGACGCCATCCTCGTCGAAGATCGCGCGCCCGGTCACGTCTTCGAGGGTCTGGCCCACGCTTCGCAGATTGACGCGACCGTCGGAGAGCTCGACGCTCCCGACGAATCTCGGATCCTCCGCCCGGCCTTGCGCCGTCACGCTGCCTTGGAGAATGCCTTCGACGTTGACCACGCCCGCCATCCACGCGAGGACCGCTTGCAGCGGCATCCGGTCAAAGTCCGCGCGGCCGTGGAGGTCTCCCCTCTTCGCCATGACCGGGACGGGGTGCCTACTGTCCCATATCAGGGGAACATTCGCTGAGATCGTCGTCGAGCCTCCGTTCCACCATTGCATGTCGACGTTCATTTCGCCGATGCCGTCTTCGTATGCGGCGGAGATACGAGTCCGTGATGGCGGCGTCTCGACGATGGTGTTGACCATCCCGGTTCGTCGGGCGGGCTCGAGCCTTCGTGCCCGGAGCTCGTCGGCTTTGATCTTCAGCGAGAGCTTCGGGTCGTCGCTGAACAAGCCGGTGGCCTTGAGTTGCGCGCTCAGAATACCCGCCGCGTAGCGGCATACGTAGGGGAGGTTTTCCGTTGGAGCCTCGTAGAAGTCGGCGCTGACACGCGTCACCGGCCAGGAGGGGATCTCCGCGTCCTGCAGCCATTGCTCGAGCGGAGTCTCCGCGGTGGCCTCGAGGTCGAGGACCTTCGCGGCCCCGACGACCCCATCCATGGTGATCTCGGTGACGCCATCCTCCAAGTGCGCTCTCAACGTCGCGCGCGGGTTGGACTCGCTCCCGCAAAGGCCCTCGGAAGAGTCCGAAAGCCAATCGAGGCTAGAGTGGAAGTCCCCTCGCGTGCGGAATGCGCCGCCGGCAAGCGTGAGACTGGCGGCGAGCTGCAAGCGGTCCGCGTCCGGAACGAGGCGATCGCTGAGTTTCTTGGGGAAGGCGCTCAAGCGTCGTGGCGGCAGGCGTAGTGAGAGTCGCCACGGGGAGGTTGCGAGGGCCTCAACCGCTTCGCTTGGCTCCTGCGCCAGATGGACCAGGTCGAGGAGCACGCTTCCTTCGGTTTCGAGCAGCTCGCCCTCGTCGTCGGCCACGCGAATCTGGGCCAGCAGCGCGCCATACTCGTAGCGGAACTTGGACCCGAGCTCGACCGGTCCCCAGCCCTCGACGATGAGGCCCGGGATGTCGATGGTGCCCTTGAAGGATGGCGCGTCGATGGGCCCCGAGAATCGGATGATGGCGTCCGCGTAGCCCTGGACGTCGGGCATGTCTTCTTCGAGAAAGAGCTCGAGCAGCGTGAGGTCCATCGCGCCGGTGCTCAGTCTCGTCTCGTAGACGCCTTCGCGCAGCGACGCTCCGATACCGCCCGCGCTGGGTCCGACGAACCCCGTGGTGCTCAGTGCGAAATTTCCGCGCCCCCCGAGGTCGACCTGGGCGTCGGCGTTCAGCAGGCCGTTGTCGTAGTGGATTAGGTACGCCGCGTTGACCGGAG
>JAUXFZ010000282.1 GCA_030622585.1 Myxococcales bacterium | reverse complement strand
GGCGATCTCGGTGAGGAATCGCGTCTTGCCGACACCGGGTTCGCCAAAGACGTGAACCCAATGGGCGCCCTGCGCGGCTGCGTGTCGGTACTCGCGAATCAGGCCGAGCTCGTCCTCACGCCCCACGAACGCTCGCTGCGAACCGAGCGGCGGGTAGAACGAGGGACGAAGCGAGCGGTTGCTCCCAAGAGCCGGTTCGGGGCCCGCGATCCGCGCCCCGCACTCTCCGCAGAAGTTCTGGGCGAGAGATACGGCAGCGCCACAGTTCGGACAGGGCGTGCCCGACGTGCTACTCACGCGCAAATCTTCGAGAGCCCCGCGCAGCGCAGACTGCATGTCTCGGGCGAGTTGGTAGCGATCGTTGGCGTCCTTGGCGAGCGCCTTCATCGTCACCTCGGCGAGACGGTCGGGGATGTTTCGGCCGGGGTTAGCGACGCGCGGGTCGGGAACCGGATCGTTGAGATGCCTCAACACGACTCGTGTTGGCGTGTCGTCGATATACGGCAAGTGACCCACCAAGAGTTCGAACAAGACAACACCGAGCGCGTAGATGTCACCCCGGCCATCGACGCCGTCGCCGCGCCCCTGCTCCGGAGACATGTAATCCGGGGTCCCGCAGACCAACCCTGGTTTGGTGATGGAGCTTTCCTTGCCGAGGATCGTAGCGAGGCCGAAGTCGACGACCTTGACCAAGTCGTCTCCCGACCTGAGTGGACGCAGGATGATGTTCTCAGGCTTCAGATCGCGGTGCACGATGCCAAGCTCGTGCGCCTCGCCGAGCGCGTCGAGCGTGTTGGCCAAGATGTCGCACACCCGGCCCACCTCGAGCGGCCCCTCTTCGTGCATCACGAGGGCCAAGTCCTTGCCGCTCAGGAATTCCATCGCGAGATAGAGGATCCCGTCGTCGGTTCGTCCGAAGTCGATGATGCTCACGCTGTTTGGATGGTTCAGACGGCTGGAGGCCCGCGCCTCCTGGTAGAACCGCGCGACCGTCTGCTCATCGCCGAGCAGATGCGGATGGATGACCTTGACCGCGACCGTGCGCCCAAGCGTCGATTGCTCCGCCTTGTAGACGCGCCCCATGCCGCCAACGCCGACGACCTCTTGCAACAAGTAGGTTCCACCGACGACTCGACCAACCAGCGGATCGGCAGCCCCCCCTGCCTCTGGCTCGTCCGAGGAGGCTCCACAGGCGGAACAAAAGCGGGCGTCGAATTCTACCGACGCGCCGCACTGATGGCACAAGCGCACCCCTGCAGCATATCCCAGGCCGTCGCGGGCTCAAACTAGCCGCCCGCTGAACACCTGGGCGGGTGCTACCGTTGCTCTTCGTCGAGCCGGCGCATCGCTTCGAGCAACAAGTGGTGCGTGGGAATCCCGATGACGTCCTCGATGGGTGTCGTATCCGGTTCCAGCTCGAAATCACCCTCCAAGAGGCGAAGGATCCCATAGACCGCTTCGGCCCCACCGAGGTCGCCGAACCGCGCGTCGTGAATCAACCCCTCCTGGAACATCAGCTCCCCCCGCAGCGTCCCGCTACTCACCTTGAGACGCCCGCTCTTGCGGCCGTTGCCGAGAATCTGAATCACGTCGGGAAGCGACATCTCTTGCAGCGAGCCAGACACCCCGCGCCCCCTGGGCTTTTTGGTACGGCTGTCGGCGATGACCCGATTCGCCTTGGCGACGACGACAGCCGCCGACGCCGGCTTCACCACGTAGTCGGCTGCCCCGAGCTCGAGTCCGCGGTTGACGGAGGACTGGGCGCGGTCGGAAGTGACAAACATCAACGGCACCTTCGCGTGCGCGCTTTCCCGGATGCGCCGCAGCAGATCGAAACCTTGGCCGTCGGACAAGTGTACCTCGCTCACGACCACGTCGTACGTCTCGGCGTCGAGGCATCGAAGTGCGCCCTCGACCGAGCGTTCGATCGCGATCTCGTAACCCTGCCCGGCGAACTGTACCTCGAGCACGGCCGTCTCCTCTGGGTCCGGATCGACGATCAGCGCCCGGTTGCGCGTCGACAGAATCTGCGACTGCATCCCGTCGTCGAGGACGATGTGTCGTAGCCAATCGACGACGGCTGGATCGAAGCTCGTTCCTTTATGAGGCTCTAGCGCGTCGCAAGCCTCTTCCGCGGTGACGCGCCTGCCCAGGGCGTTCGCCTTGCTCTGCGTTAGGTCGGTGTAGCTCTCGACGACCGCGAGCAGGCGTGCGCCCAGCGGAATGTCCTTGCAACTCAGCCGCTCTGGGAAGCCTTTGCCATCAAAGCGCTCGTAGCGGTGTCGAAGCGCATCAACCGCGACCGTAGGCAGAGCCACCGATTCGAGAAGCCGGGTGGGTGCTGTATAGATTCGCCGAGCCACATCACGCTTCGCCTCGTCGAGTGCCACATCGAACGGCGTGACGTGCGAATCGGCCGAGACGCCCACGTCGTGCAAGTAGGCGGCGATCAAGATGCCCTGCACTTGCGCCTTGGTGAGTCGAATTCGCTCGCCGACCTGTTGGCAAATGCGTGCGACGCGCATGGAGTGTCCCCCACGGTCGCGGCTGAGTTGCTCGATCAGCGTCACGAGCACGCCCAGCGTCTCGAGGTAGACCTCCGGGTCGACGGTGAGATCATCACCCTGCGCCGGCGCCGACAGTTGTTCGATCAGCGTTTGGCCGGCCGTAACCCTCGATTGCGTCTGCGGGGGCGGCTCCTCGGACTCGGGCTCCCGTGACTGGTCGTTCGCCGGCTCCTCCGTCTCGACCGATGGGGCCCCCGCACGCTGGATCAGGAGCCCGTCCTTCTCCTCGAAGACCTGGCCCCAACCCGGAACGGGCTCCGATTCGCGAGACGTTCGGACTTGCCGCGAGGAGGCGCCGCTGAGCACCATCTCGAACGCTCGATGGTCTTGGTCGTAGTGCTTGGCGATCGCGGCTCGAATGGCGGCCTCGCGGGCAACGTAGACCTTCACGTCTCGCGCGCCGGTCGCAAACTGCATCTGCTGACGCACGTCGTCATCGGTGACGTCTGCGGCGACGACGGACAGCGTCCGGCTCCGCTTGTCATAGAGAATCGGGAAGGCGGTGAGCCGCTTGGCGAGCTTGCGAGGGACGTTCTTCAGCAGCTGCGGGTCGACCGCCGCCTTGGCAAGCCGGTCCGAGCCGACGAACCGGGTCCGGTAGAGGTTCGCGATGTACTTCAACAGCTCGGCCTCGCTCATCAGTCCGAGCTGGAGAATCGCCTCTTCGGCAGTCGACTGCGTCCGCTGAGCGTGCATGAGCACCTCGTCATAGCGACTTGGAGACACGTGTCCCTCGGCGACGAGGCGATCCAAAATCGCGACGCCACGAATTCGTGCCGACTGTTCTTGCGAAGCCCCCAGACTCACAGCCTTTACAGCATAGCGGACGAAATCGCGGCCGGCCCAGCAGACAGCCGAAAAGCCGAAATCGACAAGAAAGCCCCGCCTGCTAGAGTCTGCCCCAGTGAGGCGGCTGGGCACATGGCTCTTTTTGGGCCTGACAGCGGCGGGCTGTGCCACGACGGGCACGGTCGAGACCGGCGTCTACCACGGCGACCAGGCGACCTATCGGATCGGCCCGGTCAGCTCGGACTGGACACCCGTCACGGTCAACCAGCAGAACGACCTCGCCTGGCACAACGGGGCCAAGGGCGCGGTCATGCACGTCGATTCGGATTGTGACCCTGGCCTCGATATTCCATTGACCGCCCTCCGCAGTCATCTGATGATCGGCTTCACCGACCGCGACGTCATCGAGGAGGAGGTCGTCCCCATGGACGGGCGCGAGGCCCTCCGCACGCACTTCACTGCCAAGCTCGACGGCGTGCCGCGCGACATCTTGCTGCAAATCCTGAAAAAGGACGACTGCGTCTACGATTTCGGTCTGATCACGCCTCCCGGGCCAAGCTTCGACGAGGCGCTCCGGGACTTTGACGGCGTACTCGCCGGCTACACGACCCTGGCGGGCCCGCCGTGACCTCTGCGGCGCCATCGACACGGCCCCGCAACCTCGTGACGTGGGCCGACTTCCAGATTCGGCGCCTACGAGCGTTCGTCGAGGAGGTGGGTGGCGCCACGCTTCTCGCGGGCCGCACCTTTCGTACGCTCTTCACGACGCGGTTCGACACGACCGAGTTCGTCTATCAGCTCGAACAACTCGGCGTGCGAAGCCTTGCCATCGCGGCGGCGACGGCGATCTTCGTCGGCATCGTCATGACCATTCAGTTTGCAGTGTCCATGGAGGCGTTCGGCGCCAAGGACACCCTCGGCCGCGTCCTCGCGGTGTCCGAAGCCCGCGAGCTCGCGCCCTCTCTGACCGCCCTGGTCGTCGGCAGCCGCATCGCGGCCGGGATTGCAGCAGAGCTCGGGTCGATGATGGTCACCGAGCAGGTCGATGCGATTCGAGCCCTGGGAGCGGATCCGATCCGCAAGTTGGTCGTGCCGCGACTGGTCGCCTGCATCATCATCATGCCTTTGATCACCTTCGTCGCGTTCCTCCTCGGGATGACCAGCTCCATGCTGGTCGCCGCGCTGTCCTACGGGATTCCGATGGAGTTCTTTGCGTCCACTGCGCTCGACTCGCTGCGACTCAACGACTTCATCAGCGGGGTTTCGAAGACACCCTTCTTTGGCCTCCTGATCGCCATACTCGGGTGCTACTTTGGTC
>JAUXFZ010000466.1 GCA_030622585.1 Myxococcales bacterium | reverse complement strand
TGATGCGGGTTGCCGCCCTAGAATCTGAATGCGCAGCGTTCTTCCTGGCGCACGCGGCGGACGCCTCGGTGGAGCTCGACGCATCCGTGCGTACCCTCGTGACCGATGCGCTGCAGGCCGTGCTCACTTGTGACGGGCCGGCTCGAGAGCCTCTTGAACCAGCCGACACGTCCGAATGATGCAACCATGACCGACGAGATCACCGAGCTCCTACGCAATGACGAATCGAGGCTCCGCACCAAAGGGCTGTTCGGCGACGCGGCGGATTCGCTTTCGATGCGGATACCCGGACGCGAGCAGTTCCTGTTGGCGCTTCCGGATAGAGAGCATGTGCGCACTGTCCCTTTCGAAGCCCAAGGGAAGGAGGCGGCTGCTCTACATGCGGCGATCTATCGGTCCCGCGGGGACGCAGGTGCGATCTTGATCGGGCGAACCCCATGGTCCGCAGCTCTGTCGGCGATCGGTGCCACGATACCCACGCTCTTCGACGAGCAAGCACGCCATATCGGCGATGCCGGGAAGCCTATTCGTGTCGGACGACGCACACGCGTCGTGAACGCCCTCGAGAAAGGCCCCAACGTCATGATCTACGGCGATCAGCGCATCTGCGTCGGGACCACGCCCAACCGTGTCGTATTCAATGCCGAGCTCTTCGAGAAATGCGCCAAGGCGTTCGTCGTCGCGCGCGCCAGCGGCCAGCGCGTTCGCAAGGTCCCCGGTTGGGTGCGTTACGTCGCCAGGGGACGCCTGCGCAAGGACCAAAAGCGCGCCACCGAAAGCTATGCGGCCGGTCGCATCCCCGAAGGCATGGACGCCTACTGAACGACATGGCGACGGAGAGGCTTCCCAGCCTGGGTTACCGCCCGACCGTCAGATAACCGAGATGATGGCCAAGACGATGAATGACCCCCGATGGAAGCTCCGCGTCATCGCGCTCGTGGGTGCGCTGGTCACGGCGTCGCTCGGCTCGTCGTGGGCGCAGGCGCAGTCAGTAGAAGAACCGACGCTTCGGGTGTTTCCACGTGACTCCCTCTTCGCGCCTCTTGCTGCAGACCTTCGCTGGCCTCGATTTGCGATTGGTTACCTGTACCACTTCGATGATGATGAGTTCACCCACATCGGCACGGTCGACGCGGGGGTGTCAATCGCTATCGTTCAGCAAAACCGACGCGGGCGACGCAGTTGGGAAATCGGCATTCAGGGCGGCGTGTTCTCGATTTTCGACTTTGGCGCGCCCTCGAACGACTTGGTGAACGCCGACTATCTCGGCGGAATCACGTTTACCTACGCGTTCGATTCGTTCTCCATCTTGACTCGGATCATCCACCAAAGCTCGCACCTCGGCGATGAGTTCCTTTTGAACAACGAAGTCGAGCGCCTCAACCTTTCGTTTGAGGAGCTCAGTGTATTGCTCTCGTATGATCCGTTCGAATGGCTGCGCGCATACGTGGGGACAGGAGTCATGGTGCGGCGCGAGCCTTCGATCCTGGATCGCTGGTCGCTCGAAGGCGGCCTCGAGTTTCGTCCTTTCAGCACTGCTACGAAGCACCGGCTCGAGATCTTGTTGGGCCTCGACGTGGCATTCTGGCAGCAAAGCAATTGGCAGCCCGATGCTTCCCTCGTCGCCGGCGTGACGCTCGACCCGGTCGGAGAATCGAGTTACCGGGTCGACTTTCTCATCAAGTACTACAACGGCCACTCCCCGAATGGACAGTTCTTCACGCGGCGGATCCAAACGCTCGGTCCTAGCGTCCAGCTCTACTTCTGACCGCGCTCCTCCGGACACGAGAACATCACAAAAAAAAGATCCTACCGCCGCATTGTCGATTCGACCACCACTTCGTAGCGCGTTCGCAACTCCCTCATCGCGGTGGCGAGGCGCCTTTGTCTTTGGGTCGATTCGTACGCAGCTGTGACGCGGGCGCGGATTTCTGCGAGCCGCGGTGCTTGCGGCGGCGTGCGCTCTTGGACGAGCACGAGGTGGACACCAAAAGGAGTTTCGACGGGGTCAGACCACTGACCCTTAGGAAGGCTCTCGGCGACTTTGGCGAACTCCGGGCCGAAACGGGATGCGAGTTGGCGAGCTAGTTGCCCCCTAAAACGGGCTCCCGACGGAGAAGCGTCGCCCAGCTCAGCTGCTTTTTCAGGCTCGCGAGCCTCCCTGTTCAGCGTTGCCTTTGCCGCCCGTGCAGCCGGATGGGCTGCAGATTGTCGGAGGTCTTTGGAAAAGAAGACATGCCAACCCGTCAATCGAGCCGGACGCGCAAACCGGGCGCGCTCGCTTTCGTAGTAAGCCTCGATTTCCTCGTCGGTTGGCTCCAGCTCGCCCTTTCGCGACAGGAGCAACCGCATATTGTGGGCGAGCATGTTGCGGATCACTGCGTCGTGTGAGTCCAAGCCCAATGCTCTCGCCTGACGTTCGAGCTCTTCGTCCGACAGCTCCTCGTCTGACACGAACGCCATCTGCTGGCGGAGCCTGAGATCGATGGCCTGGTTGTTCGAGGTCAGCCCCCACTTATGGGACTCACGGTAGAGCATCTCCTCCTCGGCAAAGCGCTCGATGAGCTCGGCCCGCACTGCGTCGGTGGCGGGAACGTCGCTAGTCGACTCGTATAGGCTGACCAACGCGGCAACCTGCGATTGAGAAATAACGATACGAGCATCGTGTGCTCGCTCGGCCTGCTCGGTTTCGGCGTCTGGAAAAAACCATCTGTCCGCGACAAACAGCCCGAGCCCGAGCAACACAAAGTGGACCAAAGGCCACCTCATTGGATTGGACCGATTCAAAGTGTTTCAGGACGGTACCAAATCGGCGAGCTCCACGCCCTCTCTTTGATCACCCTCTGGTCTTCGATCACCGCCGAGCAACACTCGATGAAGTCGGCGGGAACGTTATCGATATCGCCGCAGTCGACGCCAAGCTCGTTACAAAGCATCGTGCTCCAGCGGCAAACCGGGTTCTCGAAAATTCTTGCGTAGTAGAACGCGCGTTGTCCCAGGACGAACTCCGGGTCCGTCCACACGGTGCAAAGCGAAGCGTAGCCCTCGCCGGACGTTTCACAGGTGCTGACGTCTACATTCGCCGCGCGATCGCCGCCCGCCACATCGAAGACTTTCTCTTGTGCGATGCCGTCGGAGTCTACCCATCCTTTGACGATTTGAATGCGCTCGAGAGGGGTCCCGGGCTCCCCTGTGGGCCCCGGGTCCTGTTGCGC
>JAUXFZ010000192.1 GCA_030622585.1 Myxococcales bacterium | reverse complement strand
TAACCGCTCATTCGAAACTGCTCCTCCCGGATGCTCAAGACCGCGTGTAACAGGCTATGACTGACGATGCCCGCAAAAAGGGCCAACGTGAAGAGGCCGCCGACCATCATCACGCCGCCAATGACGCGGCCCACAGCAGTCACGGGCGTGATATCGCCGAATCCGACCGTGGTGATCGTCACTAGGGCCCACCACAGCCCGTCACCGAGCGTGTTGAGCTCGGGGTTCGCGGAGCGCTCTACGAGAAAGAGACTGATCCCCCCGAGAATCGTCTCCACGCCGAGGACAGCAAACGCGAACGTGAACAGAAGGCGATCTTCTTCGAACGCGCCCATCAGGCCACGGAACGGGTTGGCGTAGCGGAAGAGCTTCTGCGTTCGGAGCAGCCGCAAGAGACGCAACGCGCGCAGACCGCGCAGAGCAGGCACCAGCGCGAGGACCGTGAGAATGTCGATCAGCATCATCGGGGTGAGCGCAAATCGAACTCGGGCGAACACCTCGGTGCGAAGCCGCCCGAGCGGGGGCTTCTTGAAGACCTGCAGCTCGGGCGGGCGATACGTGAGGATCCGCGTGCTGACCTCGATGGCAAAGAGCCACAGCAACACCCGATCCACCTGCCGCAGGATTTGGTCCCCTCGCGAGCCGTCCGGGAAAAACGGCTCGACGAGCAGCACGCCGATCGACAAGATGATCAGCGCCCAGACGGTCGACTCGACCACCCGGTACGCATGAGTACGCGGGTCGTGAAACGCAGCATGCAGAAAATCGCGCGCGGACATGCGGCGCGAGCATCAACGCATGGCGCTCCGGTGTCAACCGCCGCGGAGCGAAGTCGATGGCCTACTGAGCGGCGACTGGCGTCTCTTCGACCTCGTTGAGCTCGATCGCGTCGGCAAGGATCTCTGCGATGTCACGCTGAGCGATGTCCGCTTCCTTCTCCTCGTCCTTGAGACCGTCCGTCAGCATGGTCATGCAGAAGGGGCAGCCGCTCGCGATGGTCGTCGCGCCGGTATCGAGGAGTTGCAGCGTTCGCTTGTTGTTGACGCGTTCGGGGCCCTGCTCTTCCATGAACATTTGGGCGCCGCCGGCTCCGCAGCACAGCCCCTTCTGCCGGTTCCAGTAAGGAACCTCGGTGAGCTCGAGGCCTTCAATCGCCTCGAGGATCTGCCGTGGGGAGTCGTAGACCTGGTTGTAACGGCCAAGGTAGCAGCTGTCGTGGTAGACGACTTTGCCTTTCACAGCCTTCGACGGCACCAACTTGCCGGCCACGAGCAAGCCGTTGAGGAAATCACTGTGGTGAACGACGTCGTATGTTCCCCCGAAGTCCGCGTACTCGTTGCCGAGGATGTTGAAGCAATGCGGGCAGGCCGTGATGATGGTCTTCTTGGCGGCTTCGTATCCGTTGAGTGTCTCGATGTTCTGCTCGGCGAGCATCTGGAAAAGGTATTCGTTGCCAGCCCGACGAGCCGGGTCGCCCGTGCAGGTCTCTTCGGTGCCTAGGATCGCGAAGTCGATGCGGGCCTTCTTCAAGAGCTTGGAGACGGCGCGGGCAACCTTCTTGGCACGATCATCGTAACTGGCAGCGCAACCGACCCAGTAGAGGACCTCGGCATCGGGCTTGTCGCTCAGCATTGGTATGTCGAGGCCGTCGGCCCAGTCAGCGCGATCCATTGCCGAAAGATTCCACGGGTTACCGTTGGTCTCGATGCCGTTGAAAGCACCCTGGAGCTCCCCGGGGAACTCGTTCTTCATCATGACTTCTTCGCGGCGCATACCTACGATCTTGTCGACGTAGGAAATCATGACGGGGCATTGCTCCTCGCACGCGCGGCACGGGGTGCACCCCCAAATCACGTCGGGATGAATGATGTTCGGGACCAGATCGACGACCGTTTCGCCCACGAAGTAGCCGCCCTCGGGCGCCGCTGGGAACGTGTGAATGGGCTCGGTGCCGTCGCTCGGTTTGGGAGCCGCCGCTGGCGTGTCGGATGGCTCTGCCACGAGGGCATCCTTGCCGAACATGGCGTTCTCGGTGGCGTACAGATGATCTCGAATGGCCAGCGTGAGGTGTTTGGGCGAAAGTTTCTTGCCGGTGATGTAAGCGGGGCAATTGTCGCTGCAACGCCCGCACTCGGTGCAGGTGTACAGGTCCATGATGTGCTTGTACGTGAGGTCGCTGAGCTGGTTGATCCCTAGAGACTCTTCGCGTTCGACCTTGCCCTCGAGGTCCTCCACCTTCGGCAGCGCATTCGGCCTGCGCTCGTAAGCGAAGACGTTTGGAATGACGGTGAGCACATGGAAGTGCTTCGAGTACGGAAGGATGTTCAAGAAGATCAGGACAAACGCCGAGTGCCACCAGAAGCCCAAGTTCTGGAATCCCGTGACCACCCGTGTGTTGTCCAGGTTGCTGAGCAAGTGCGCGAAAATCCCACCGAACGGCTCCCACCAACCGGCATGAATCGGCCCGCCGTACGCGCGCGACTCGAGCACGAGTGACGACCCGACATAGAGGAAGTCCGCGGCCATCATCGTAATGATGATGAAGAGAATCAGAATCGGTTCGGTAAAGACGTAACGGTCGGCGTGGTGGCCGAGTGTCATCCGGGGCTTATCTTTGACGGCCTTCGGATCACCACTGTCCTCGCCACGCTTCACCCAACGGAGGTAGAGGAACACGATCGAGCCCACGATCGCGGCGAACGCGGCAAGCTCCTTGACGAGGGAATACACCTTGCCGAGCAGATGGTCGGTGCTCAGCAGGCCCCAGAAATCGAACCCGGTGTCGAACCCCCGCCCCCAGAGCATGAGGCTATTGAACAGGAGCACCATGAAGGCAACGAAGATGCCCATGTGCGCGAACCCCGCCAACGTATAGTTGGGCATCCTCTTCTGGCCAAAGACGTAGACCAAGAGAGTCTTCGACCGATCCGCGATCTGCTCGCCCGTCCACGCGAAACGTGGGTCGGGCACGCCAACCTTGACCTGCCTCAACCGCCGAAACACGGACCATGAGAAAAATCCGAGCGTGCTCACCAACAGCAACGTCATCCAAATCGGACCCATCGTCTTCTCCCGTGCAGCGTCGCGCTGCGCGAGGTTTTAGAGGTGCGGCGCATCGAAGTCAACCGGCATGCCGCGAACGACCGAGCCTCCAAGGGCCCCTTCCGGTATGATTCTGGTGTGAGCCGTTTGGGGTCGATATTCTTGCTGGGAGTCGCCGCATGCGCCTCCCCGACGCTGCGCACGGTGCCTCGAATCGTCGACGGACAAGTCGAGCAGGGCCCGTTCGTGTCCCCTTACGCCTATGAGCGGTTCATCGACGGTGAGGTGTCCGCGACGAAGGGTCGCCACGGCGAAGCCGCCATGGCCTTTGAAGCCGCGACCGCGGCACCGGCCGACGACGTCGTCCTCATGAGCCGGCTGGCCGAAGAGTTCGAGCTCAGCCACGCCTCCCGTCGCGCCGACCGAACTCTTGAGATGGCGGGCCGTGCCTACCCGGATTCGGCTCGGGTCGTGCTGGCCGAAGGGCGCGTTCAAAGATACCGAGGCATGCATGACGAGGCTCTTGCGTTGTATACGCGCGCGAGCGAGCTGGAACCGGCGTGGGATGCTCCGGTCATCGCGATCGCGGAAACCCTGGTCGCAACCGGGCGCACACGCCGGGCCAAAGCGGTCCTCCTCGAGTATGCCGAGAGTTCGGTTGGAACACAGCCCGAGCACGCACGCCGCGTGTTGATCGAACTCGCGCGGAGCCTCGGGGACGCGGAGACCTTGGCCCGTGCCCTGGCGCTCGATCGACGCTCGACTCAGACGGAACGCAGCCACTCTGCCGGAACGCTCGCGCTCAGGGCGGGCCAGCCCGCATTGGCGGTGCGGTTGCTAGCACCCGCGTTGGACACGCCAGAGAACGTCGTGTTGTGGCTGCGCGCCCTCGTCGACAGTGGGGACAAACAGGAGGCGGCGACTTTCTTGGCAAAGGCGGATAGTAAGCGGTTGGGAGGCGTACTGGACCATGTCGTCCTACTGCTCAACGTCGGAGAGTTCGATGTGGCCCTCCAGTTGCTGGCGGGCTTGGGCCCATCCCCGCGAGTCGAGTACCTAAAGGGTCGCGCCCTCGTCGCCCGCGGCGATTATGTCGAGGCTGCCGCGATGCTCGCAGATGTTCCGATCGGCGCCGCCAGCTTCGAAGCGTCGCGATTGGCGTTCGCCCAATGCTCGATGTCGCAAGCCCGACACGGGGTAGCAGTCGAAGCGCTGAGCCAAGTGCCGCATGAATCACTCGCCCTGCGCAGAATGCTTGCGGAGATTTATCTCGAGGAGGGCAATCTGCGCGCGGGCCTACGGCTGTTCGATCCGAAACGACGCACGGGTCGTGCCGCACTCGCCGAGCTCTTCGAGCGCGCGGGCCGATTCGAAGAAGCTGCGGCCTATTACGCCAACGTGAAGGCTCGTGCCGATGACCCGCCCCAACTTCGCGCGCGCGCCTCGGCGGAGCAACTCGTTGCGAATGGGCACCCTCGGAGCGCTATCGCGATTCTCGAACGGCGAGCCACGATGGCCCCGGCCGACCTCTATGCGCGAGTACGCCTCATCGAGCTGCTGCGAGCAGACAATCGAACGGAGGCCGCAGAAAAAATGGGCCGCCAGACGCTCCGGGTCATCGACGACCCCATGCTCCTCGCACACCTGATCGAGGTCCTCGAGTCGCCAGCCTCGCCCCATCACGAGACAGTGACACGGTGATCGGGGCTCAGTATTCGCCGAACAGATCTTGAATCCGCACGTCGAGCGCGGTCGCGATCTTGTACAGCGAGCTAATCGAAGCGCTCGACTCCGCGCGTTCGATCTGGGACAGCAGTGAAACGCTCAACCCGGTCCGGCGAGCCATCTGCTTCAGCGTCAGGCCCCGGTCCTTGCGGAGCCCACGGATGGTTTCCCCGATCACGCGGTGCAGATTCTCTTCGGGAGTGCGGAGGAGACCCTTCTTGCGCATCACGCGATCGAGCACCTCGCGGAACTCGTCGGGGTTGAAGGGCTTCTTGAGGTAGTCGACCGCATCGAGCTTCATCGACTGCACGGCCGTGTCGAGCGAGGGGTAGCCGGTGAAGATGACGACAGCGACGTCGCTGTCGACACGGCGGATCTGCTCGAGGACTTCAACGCCACCTAGGCCCGGCATCATCAAGTCGAGCACGACGAGGTGGTAGCCCCCGTCTTTGACCTCGGTGGGCGCGTCTTTCGGATTGGCCAGCGTGGTGACCTCGAAGCCGTCCTTGGTGAGGAACGTCTCCATGAACTCCAAGATCGCTTGGTCGTCATCGACCACGAGGACTCTTACTGGTGGTAACGCCTTTGCCATCATCCCTCCGCTGCAACTGTAATTGCAGTGTTCAATCTAGTCGGGGCGAGAGGATTTGAACCTCCGACCTCACGGTCCCGAACCGTGCGCGCTACCAAGCTGCGCTACGCCCCGTATTTCAAGCTCGGCGGAATCTAGCGTTACTGCCGAGAGCTGTCAACGAGCTAACCTACATTTACCCACACATACACTTGGTAGGCATCTGCCCATGGACCGGCACCTGCCACCCATGGACCCACCTCCAAACCACCGTCGGATCCAAAGTACAATGATTTCAGGGGAGAAGCACGCCCAACTTGAAGATCAAATCCGG
>JAUXFZ010000472.1 GCA_030622585.1 Myxococcales bacterium | reverse complement strand
GGGTCGTGCGGTCGTAGAACGGGTGGATCGTCACTTGGCTCGTGCTGCCGTCGGCGAGGGTTCGCTTCGGTAGGCCGGGCGCGATCTCGGCGATTTTGGCTTTCACGCGCTGGATGACTTCCATCGGATTCTCGCCGTAGCGAACCACGACGACACCTCCGACGGCTTCAGCACCCGCATCGTCCAGGGCGCCTCGGCGCTGAGCAGGTCCCAGCGTGACACGCGCGACATCGGCGATCCGGATTGGGGTGTGCTTGCGCGTGGTGATGACCGTTTGCTCCAGATCGCCCACCGTTCGAATGAACCCCAAGCCCCGCACGAGGTATTCCGCACGATTGATCTCGAGTGTGCGCGCGCCAACATCCAAATTGGACTCGCGAACCGCTCGCGCGATCTGTTCGATGGTCACTCCGCTGGCGAGCATGGCTTCGGGGTCGACGTCGACTTGATATTCGCGAACATAGCCACCGATGGAAGCGACCTCGGAGACGCCTGGCACGGATTGCAGGGCGAATCGCACAACCCAATCTTGCGTCGACCGGAGCTCGTGCAGGTCCCATCCCCCCACGAGATCTCCTTCGGGACCGCGTCCTTCGAGGGTGTACCAGAACACCTGTCCGAGCGCGGTGGCGTCCGGCCCAAGTGCGGGCGCTACACCATCGGGGAGGGTGCCAGCGGGCAGCGATGCGAGCTTTTCGAGAACGCGCGAGCGCGACCAGTAGAACTCCACACCTGCGTCGAAGATCACGTAGATGGTCGAGAAGCCAAACATGGACGAGCTTCTCACCGTGCGGACGCCTGGGATTCCGAGAAGCGCGGTGGTTAGCGGATAGCTGACCTGATCCTCGACGTCGCGCGGCGAGCGGCCTTGCCACTCGGTGAAGACGATCTGCTGATTCTCTCCGATGTCTGGGATCGCGTCGACGGGAACCCGATCGCGCACCATCCCCCCGAGCTTCCAATCAAAAGGAGCCACGTAGACTCCACCCATCACGACTCCCGCGACGAGGACGAAAACGATCAGCTTGTTGTCGATGAAAAAGCGGAGGAACGATTCCCAGATGGGCGACACGACCTCCCTCGGGTTCGGTTTCTCACTGGAAGTCAATGCTGATGCCCCTGCATGTGGTCTTGATGGCCGCCCGTTGCAGCCGGCGGCTTCCGAGGCTTTTGCTTCTTGGACGCCGGTCGCTTGGACGCAGGCGGTTTGGACGCCGCTGGCTTGGATGCTTCCGTTTGATCGTTCGGCGCTTCGTAGTCGTCGGGAACGGTCATCATCGAGTCGCCGCCTTGAATCTGCAGATCCGCATCGATGGCAAACGCTCCGTGAATCACGACCCGCTCCCCTTCCCGTAGCCCGGAAAGGACAGGGTAGAGCTCACCCATACGGGGTCCGAGCGTTACGAGTCTGGCTTCGTACGTCGGCTCCTCCGCGTCTTCGACCTCGACGTATACGATCGACCTGCGTCCGGTGAACAGTGGGGCCGTAGCTGGCACGACGACCGGGGCCTCCCCGGCGGGCTCCTGCGCGGCCTCGCTTTGCACGCTGGCCTCGACGAACATGCCCGGTCGGAGCCGCCGGTCCTGGTTCTTCACTTCGACTCGCACGCGGGCGGTTCGGGTGTTGGGGTCGAGCACCGGATCCACGAACGTGACGCGTCCCTTGAAGAGCTCACCGGGCAGCGCTTGTACTCGAATCGACACCTGTTGGCCGACGTTGAGCAGCGAGAGGTCGCTTTCGTAGGCGTCTAGCTGTACCCAAAGCGTCGATAGGTCCGCGATGCGATACAGCCCGCTGCCGGTTTCGACATAATTGCCCTGTGTGGCGAGCCGCTCGATGACCGTGCCCCTGAACGGGGTGCGAATGCGAACCCTCTCCGATGGTTTGTCGGCGCGTTCCATCGCGCGCAGCTCACCGTCGGGGACACCCAGAAGCCGCAACCGATCGCGCGACGCGTTGAGGGCGGCTTCTGCCGCCCGACTTGCGCTGGGCGTTGCGGTTCGCTGTAGGCGTTCGAATTGCTGTCTCGCTTGAATCAGGTCCTGATGCGCGGTGTACACTTCAGGGCTGTAGAGGGTGGCGATCACCTGGCCGCGTTTCACGCGCTCGCCCGTCGTGCTCACGTGCAGGCGGTCGATGCGTCCACCGATCCATGCGGTGACGGTTCGCAGGCTCCGTTCATCGTAGTCGACGCGTCCGAGCAGCCGGCGTTGCACTCCGCCTGATCCCAACCGCGTGGCGGGCGCGGTTCGCACGCGTGCGAGAATCTTCGCGCGCTCCGAAAGTGAGACGCGTCGAGCATCCTCGGTGTCGGTGCTCCGTTCGATCGGGATCAAGTCCATGCCGCAGATCGGGCACTGACCGGCTTCCGTTTGTCGGATCTGCGGATGCATCGAGCAGGCCCACGTCGTTTCCTTCGTTTCGTGGGCGTGCACCGCGGGGTCTGCCTGGGGGCCTGCGGAGTTGCCGAGCAGCCGGCCACCAAGGCCGAAGGCCACGGCGGCGACGATGGGGAGTGCGACCCACGGTGCAGTTCTTGCGAAGCGTGTCTTGTTAGCGTTTTTCATAGCCGCTCTCCTTGGTCTATCGGTTCCACGGGGTGCCCAACGACCGCCTCGAGCACCGCCCAGGCTCGGGCGTGATGGGCGCGGCTCCGGGCGAGCTCCAGTTGGAGCTCGAGGAGGTCTTGCTGGACCAGGAGTGCGGATGCGACGGTCGAGCGCCCACTTTGATAACCGCCCAGCACTGATTGAAAGGTGGTTTCAGCCTGCGGAATCAGTGTATTGCGATAGAGGTCGGTTCTCCTCTGTGCGTCCCGAACCGCCGAGATCGCCGCGACCAACTGTGCATCGGCTGTCTGCACGGCCGCGTCCCGATCCGCGCGGTACGCCGCCCCCTCGGCGCGCGCCGCGCTCATCGCATCACGATAGTTGCGGCCCCAAAGCGGAACGCTGAGGCCGGCCGTGACGATGACCGCGTCCTGCCCGCTCTTCCCGACGACGGTGGGCGCCTCGCCGACCACGATCCAATCCAAGCCCGCGAGCAAGCTCGGCGCCCGTTCCGCAGCCTCTGCTCGCACCCGTGAATCGCTGGCGGAAGCCATCAGTTCTGCGACTTC
>JAUXFZ010000406.1 GCA_030622585.1 Myxococcales bacterium | reverse complement strand
CACAATGCCGTTCCGTCCGCGTTGGCCGGGCTTGATGTCGAAATGCAGTTTTCCCAGATCTACGGACAACCCGTGGTCGACGCGGTTAACAGTCAGGAGCTCGACGAAGCCAATGTCGACCAGCATGTACGACGTATTCTGCGCGCGCAGTTCTGTTTCGAGCTCGATTCCAATCCGCCCGTGCCTGACGACGCGAAGCTCGAGACAGCAGAGACGATCGCGTTGGCCAGAGAGGTTGCAACCAAGAGCATTGTCTTGTTGAGAAATGCGTCCGAGTTTCTTCCACTCTCCAAGACCGACGCTCGATCAATCGTTCTTCTTGGGCCGCCCGCGGACGTTGAAAACATCGGCGACTCCAAGGGGAGTAGCGGGGTTCGCTCAAGTGAAGTTGTGACGATCGCTGAAGGCTTGTTGGCCCGCACGGACGTGGCATCGACGATCGAGTTTGTGCCGGGTGATCTCGCCGACGTCGATGATCAAGCCAAAGTGAGCGCTGCGGATGTCGTCGTGGTTGCCGTTGGCCTCTCCGATGAAGACGAAGGAGAAGGGCAAGTCCGATCTCCCGCTCCCCAGCTGGGTGCCGGCGATCGCGAAACCTACGGTCTGCCTGCCGATCACCTTGCGCTGCTTACCGACGTGCTCGCTTTGAACGGCAATGTGGTAGTCGTAGTCGAGGGCGGTTCGGCAATCGACATGTCGTCGTGGGCCGAGAATGTCGGCGCGGTGCTCATGGCTTGGTACCCAGGCGTTCAAGGTGGGCACGCCGTGGCCGATGTGCTCTTCGGTGACGAAAACCCTTCGGGTCGTCTGCCGGTCACAATTCCTGCGAGCCTCGCAGATCTGCAAACGTTCCCTGGTCTCGAGTTGGACGTGACGTACGAGCGTTACCACGGGTACCAACGGTTGGATAAGAACAGCGTGGCGCCCTATTGGCCGTTCGGTTTCGGCCTGAGCTTCACGACGTTTTCGTACGACGAGGTGAGCGTCGATAACGCAACTGTAGGCGCAGACGACGAGCTCAGGCTTTTGATTTCGGTCAGCAACACCGGTTCGCGATCCGGAGTGGAAACCGTGCAGGTGTACGCCGGCGCCGTCGCGCCCACAGTCGACCGTCCCATTCGAAAGCTGGTTGGTTTCGCACAAGTATCGCTAAACGCTGGCGAGACCAAAACCGTCGACGTCTCTGTGCCGGTTGGCGAGCTCGCGTACTACGATCAAGAGAAGGGTTGGGTCGTCGACCCAGGCTCGTACCGCTTCGAAGTCGGGGCAAACGCTTCCGAGCTGCCGTTGTTCGTCGATGTTCGGGTCCGCTGAAGCGGGCGTTGGTGCTCGCCAAGGCCCTCGAGGTACACCCCGCGGCGCTTCTATTTCTCGATTTCTTCAAGGCGATCTAAAAGCGCGGTCTCGATGAATCGATTCATTTTGAGGCCCTTAGCACGGCAATATTCCTCGACCGCGTCTTTGACCCGGGCGTCGATTCGCGCCGCGAGCTGTGCTTGGTCCTTAGGCATGCTCATATTTTAATGCAAACGCTAGCTTTTCCAAGCTCCAACGGCCTTGCGGACGGGTATCCCCGAGGACACCGTCGCCGGGTGAAATCGCGTCTCCGAGAGGCGAACTGACGTGCGGTTAGGAGCCGGAGGGGCAGAGGCCGAGGCCCAGGTAGAGGGCTCTCAAGGCGTCCTCTGGTTGCACGAGCGTGCGAGTCTCTGAAAAGAGGTCGAGGCTGTTTGCCTCTTCGAGCACGGCCCGGAGCTTGGCGTCCGCCTGGAAGGTCGTCCGGGGCTGGTCGAGCTCGACGGTCGAGCCCTCGAACAGCGCCGCAACCTCGGAGCGGATCTCGATGCCGGGGGTGTGTTCTCCGTCGGTGTCCAAGGTCTGGAGCAGGACTGCGAGATTCACCACCCTTCGAAAGGCATCTGTGTCGTCCGGCAAAACACCATCGACTTCGCATCCGCCGATCGCCTCTTCCTCGAGGCCAGCCAGGTCGAAGGGAGTCACACGGTCTTTGGCGACGCTCTGCCCGAGGCTGATATCACCGAGCGAGAACGACACCGTGTCTCCCTCCGCGTAACTGAAGCGACCCGGATCGTCGTCTTCGCCGGTGACGCCCGTGTGCGTCACACCATCCTCGCTCCGCGACTCGTAGTTCAATCCCGAAACGAGGCTGTCATAGTAGTAGCCGTGACACACTCCGTTGTTGCAATACAGTGCGTCTGGGCATCCGGTCATCATCAGAGCTGGGCTCAGCGCACACAGCAACAAGGCGAATCTTCTTGAGACAATCTTCATGCGTTTTACTCCCCCGTAGCGGGCTCCATAGCCACGCTATAAGCGGGCGGACGCTACCACCGTCGCAGCCGCGACGCCATCGACCGAAGCGCCAGACGCGGACAAGTCACGAGAGCTGGCGCGCGCCGATTCTTACACGTAGGACGAGCAAACGAGCCATGACTTCCACCAGAAAACGCCAGATTCACGATCTGCTGAAGGGCATCGAAACCGGTGATCCTGCGGCGGTAGAAGTGGTGAACGAGACCAAGTACATCCAGCACAATCCCCACAATCGGGAGGGGAGCGCAGGTCTGGCGGAGCTCTTTGGGCGACTTGCGCAGACGTCTCCTCGCGTCGACATTGTTCGAATATTCGAAGATCGCGACTACGTCTTCGCCCACACCGAGTACGACTTCGACGAACTGGTGATCGGCTTCGAGGTCTTCCGTTTCGAGGACGGCTTCGCAGTCGAACACTGGGACAACCTCCAAACCATGGTGGATGCGCCCAACCCTTCGGGGCACACCATGAATGACGGGCCTACCGAAGTGGCCGACCTCGACCACACTGAGGCGAATAGAGGGCTCGTCAGGTCGTTCGTGAAGGAGGTTCTCATCGACGGGCGACTCGAGAGGCTGGGTGAGTACGTCGATGCTCCCGCCTACATCGAGCACAATCCGTACCTGTCCGACGACCTGTCTGGGCTGCGGTCGGCGTTGTCCAGGGGCGCGCCAGGCGGCAGTCGGGTGGTCGACTACCAGCGATCTCACCGCGTGCTCGCCGAGGGAGACTTTGTGCTCACTGTGAACGAAGGCTTCCGATCTGGAGTTCACAGTTCCTTCTACGACCTGTTCAGGGTCGCCAACGGCAAGGTGGTCGAGCACTGGGACACCACCGCTGAAGTCCCCCCACGCTCCGAATGGAAGAACGACAACGGCAAGTTCTGAGACCGAAACAAGGGCGCTCCACCGGAACATGCCTTCATCGGAATCCGAAACGCCAACCTTTCCCAGGTTTGATTCAACCGAAGACTCGCCTATGGCTTGCGGACCTCCCTTCCGTAGAGGCGGAGGAACAGCTCGCAGTATCGCCTTTCGATGTCGGGGGCCGTATCAGACATCCTTGCCTCCAACGGTAACCGTGTGCCGCCGGTCAAACTCCATCTTTCGGAAAGGCTGATCTTTCCGCACGACGAAGTCCGCTCTGATGACCCAGGCCTCATGAATGATGTTGAACATCCCTCGCGCCCGCGCCGCTTAGCATGTACGGGACATGCGCCCGTCCCACCGAATAGACACGCAGAGGGCGTGCGGGTACTCTGCGTCCCGCAACCGCTGATGTCGACCGGGGCGAAGGTCATCACGGCTCTCAT
>JAUXFZ010000037.1 GCA_030622585.1 Myxococcales bacterium | reverse complement strand
CGTGCTCGACGACCGCTTCGAGCCCGAGGCTGGTGCTGTCGAGGATGACGGCGTCCTCGGCCGGGCGCAGAGGGGCGATGGCGCGGGTCGAATCCGCTTCGTCGCGCGAGCGGATTTGGCACAGAATCCGGTCGTAATCCGCTGTGGTTCCGCGATCCTGGAGGTCTTGGACGCGGCGACGGGCGCGCTCCTCGGCTGACGCCGTCAGGAAGAGCTTCACCTCGGCGTCCGGGAAGACGACGGTGCCGATATCGCGGCCTTCGAGCACGACCCCACCCGCCCGGCCCAGATCGCGCTGGATGTGGAGCAGTGCCTGACGCACCCCGGGATAGGCGCTGACCTGGCTGGCGCCTGCCGCGAGCTCGGGGGTTCGGATGTCGTCCGCACGGTCCTTGCCGTCGAGCAAAAGCCTAGGTGTTCCATCGTCTTGCGAGACGAAAGCAAGCTCGAGCTCATCTGCGAGGGCCACGACGGCGGTTTCATCGTCCCATGAGATACGACGGTCGCGCGCCGCCAAGGCCACGCCGCGATACAAGGCGCCGGTGTCGACCAGGGTGTAGTCGAGGCGTTGGGCGAGGACGCGCGCCGTCGTGCTCTTGCCGACGCCAGCCGGGCCGTCGATAGCGATGACGGGACGTGGGCGAGTCATAAGGTCTCCTCTGAGATGTCGGCTCCTAGCGATCGCAGCAGCCCAACGAAACCAGGGAAGCTGGTGTCGACCGCTTCGGCACCGTCGATCAACGACTCGCCCTCCGCCAACAAGCCGAGCAGTGTGGCGGCCATAGCGATTCGGTGGTCCCCACGACTCTCGATCTCAGCGCCGCGCAGGGGGGCGCCTCCGGTGATGATCAAGCCGTCGGGGAGCTCCTCGCATGGTACGCCGAATGCGTCGAGGACCTGGGCCATGGTGGCGATCCGGTCGCTTTCTTTGACGCGAAGTTCGGCCGCGTCGCGGATTTCGGTGCGCCCGGTAGAGACGGCAGCCAATGCGCAGACCGCGGGGATCTCGTCGATCATGCGGACGATCAATTCGCCGCCTGCGACCGAGCCGCGAACGGTGCCGTGCCTGACGTCGATTTCAGCCATCGGTTCGTCACCGGCTCCGTGACCGCTCGGCCGTAGAGAGATGTTCACGCCGAGTAAACGCAGCCAATCGAAGAGGCCGGTGCGGGTCGGATTGACGCACACGTCCTGCACGCTGACCCGGCTGCCGGGGATCATCGCCGCGGCCAGCAGCGGGAACGCCGCGCTCGAGGGGTCGCCGGGAACGCGCCATTCGAAGGGCTCCCAGCCCCTCGCCCAATCGTCGTTCGGGTCGAGCACTACGGAGGCTCCGGCGGTTTGCAGCGGAACGCCCAGTGCTAGCATCATGCGCTCGGTGTGGTCGCGCGAGAGCACCGGCTCCTCGATGGCGGTGGGACCCGATGCGTAGAGGCCGCTCAGCAGGAGCGCGCTCTTCACCTGGGCGCTGGCAATCGGCATCGAATACTCGAGGCCCCGGAGCGCTTCGCCTTCGACCAAGGGTGCGATCGAAATCGGGGGATAGACCTCGTCGGGCTTGTCGCCCGCGGTTCCCGCGATGTGGGCGCCCCTCGCCCGCAGTGGCTTGATCACCCGCCCCATGGGGCGGCGCGTGAGCGAGTCGTCGCCGGTCATGCGGGTTCCGAAGCGCTGCCCGCTCAACAAGCCAGCGAGGAGTCGCATCGTGGTTCCCGAGTTGCCGCAGTCGACGACGTCGGTGGGCATCCGGAGCCCGCGTAGGCCGACCCCGTGAACGCTGGTGGCCGCGTCGCTGCTCTCGATTGCGACACCCATCGAGCGGAAGGCTTGCCGGGTCGCTGCGTTGTCCAGCCCTTCGGAGAGCCCCGTGATGCGGGACACCCCGCGCCCGAGTGCAGCGAAGATCAGGCTCCGATGGCCGATCGACTTGTCGCCCGGTACCCGAACGCTGCCGATCAATGGCCCCGATCGACGAACGCGGTATCGTTTCTTTGGCGCGCTAGACACGCGATTGCCTTAGCACGCGCGCTAGCGAAGAGAGGAAGCGCTCGTTCTCCTCCGGCTTGCCGACGGTGACGCGGATCGACGACTCGAGTGGCGCGGACATGGGGCGCACGATGACTCCCTCGTGGAGCAGCGCCTCGTAGACAGCCCTACCCGGACGCCGCACGTCGACCAAGACGAAGTTGGCCTGGCTCGGCGCCACCCGAAGCCCGGCGGCTCGGAGGGCGTCCGTGAGCTTGTGGCGGTCTCGCACCGTCGCTGCGATTGTGGTCTGGAGGTGGGCGTCGTCTGCGAGCGCAGCCCGGGCCGCGCGTTGGCCCGCCGTGCCGACGTTGAAGGGCGCGCGCAACCGATTGAGGGTGGCGATGAGCTCCGGGGTGCCGATCACGTAGCCGACGCGAAGTGCGGCCAGCCCGTAGGCCTTCGAGAACGTTCGCAAGATGGCCAGGCGCTCACGGGTGTCCCGAAGCTCGGTGGCGGGGACGAAGTCTTCGGCGTCGGCGTACTCGACATAGGCTTCGTCGACGACCGCGAGCACGTGGTCGGGGAGCGTGCGCAGGAGCCGTTCTAACTCGCTCTTCGCGATGTAGCTGCCAGTCGGATTGTTGGGGTTGGAGATGAAGAGCAGCTTCGTCTTTGGGGTGACGGCGCCGAGCAAGTCGTCCACGCTCCAGTGGAGGTGGTTGCGCAGGGGGACCGCCGTGAAGTCGAGCTCCTGCGCCACCGCGGCGATCCGGTAACACAGAAACGACGGGTTGCCGAAGACCGCGTGCTCGCCGCGGCTCGCGGTCACACGGCAGATCAAGTCGATGAGCTCGTTGGACCCGTTGCCGAGACACAGCTGTTCAACCGGGACGCTGTGATGGCCCGCCAGGGCCTGGCGTAGGTCATAGCCCCGCGGGTCCGGGTAGCGGTGTAAGGCGAGCGCGGCCCCCGACACCGCCTCGATGGACTTCGGTGAAGGCCCGTACGGATTTTCGTTCGAGGCGAGCTTCACCACGTCGTCGATGCCGAGCTCACGCGTCAGCTCTTCTTCAGGTTTGCCTGGCTCGTACGCTGTCAGCGCGAGAATGTGTGGTGCTGCGAGGTCGCTCATGGGGCTCGGTCAGCTCGGTCGAGGATAGCTTCCGAGCACCTTGGCATAACGTGTGATGCGGCGCAGCTCCTCCACGGCAGTGAGGATCGCCCGGTCCGTGATGTGACCGTCCATTTCGAGGAAAAACACGTGTTGCCATTGGGTGCCGGTCGAAGGTCTCGATTCGACCCGGGTGAGGTTGATCTTGCGGTCGGCCAACGGCTGTAGCGCGCGGTGCAACGCACCTGGTTCATCGCCAGGTGCGATAGCGAGGACCGTGCGGTCCTGACCCGTGCGTGATGGGAGTCGATTGCCGACCACGCCAAACCGGATGACGACGTCAGAGTCGTCTTCGAGGCGGTCGTCGATCAGCTTCAAGCCAAACAGCTCTTGGAGAAGAGCGGAGCCGAGCGCGGCGGACTGGTTGTCTCCAACCGCGAAATGAGCTGCGGCTTGTCCCGATTGAACATCGACTAAGATGGCGTCCGGGTACCGTGAGCGCAGCTGGCGTTCGCACGCGGCGATGGCCTGTGCCGTGCCGTAGATCTTGATCACCTCCGAGGCGGCGCCCGACTGCGAGAGCAGCTGATAGCGCAGCGGCGCGATGCGTTCGGCGCAGAGCCTGGCATCGGTGGCAACCAGGCCCTTCAATGTTGCCGTGATCGCGCCGTCGCTCGACGTTTCGAGTGGAACGACGCCGAAGGTTGCGTGGCCGTGAAGCACCGCCGCGAGCACCCCCGAAATCGACTCGGTGGGCCGGAAGCTCGGCGCATGGCCGAAGTAATCGCGCGCGGCGGCATGCGCGAGGTCGCCGGGGCCTCCAAAGTACGCCACCACGTCGGGCGTGATCAGCTCGGTGCATGCGGACAAGACTTCGCGGAACACGGGCTCGATGCTGTCCGCGGGAAACTCCTCAGCGAGCGCGCGCGCGGCGTCGACGACGTGAGCCTTTTTGGGCAAGCGCAGTGGCTCGTCGCCGGCATCTTCGCGCAGGGCGTTGTACTCGTGGACGGCCCTCGCCCGCGCGTTGAGTGCGCTGACGATTTGCCGGTCCGCCTCCTCGAGCGCTGCAGCGATCCGGCCAAGGCGATCATCCATGGTGCGGATGGTAACAGTCCCCCTGTCCGAGGTATACCGCGGGCCGGCTTTCGTTACTCGTCGTCGCGTCCCGCGAGGTCGCGGAGCCGCGCAAGCGTGACGAGCGCGTCGACCGGAGTCATGCGCTCCACGTCGAGCGCTCGTAAGGTGGCTTCCACCTCGGAGCGTCGCGGCGGGGCCGCTTCGAACAGCGGCATCTGTGGCGCCGGTGCGCCCTCGGCCCGCGTCTCGAGTTCGTGCAGCTTGGTCTTGGCACGCGCCAGTACCACTGGGGGAACACCGGCTAGTCGTGCAACAGCTAGGCCATAGCTACGGTTGGAACCGCCAGGGACCAGCTGATGCAGTAGAATCATGCTGTCATCGTGCTCTTTTGCCGCGACGTTGTAGTTGGCCGCGTTGGGCAGGCGATCGGCCAACTCGCACAGCTCGTGATAGTGCGTCGCGAAGATCGTCCGGCAACGCGTTGCGTCGTGGAGGTGTTCGGCTACCGCCCAGGCGATCGCGAGCCCGTCATAGGTGCTCGTGCCGCGCCCGATTTCGTCCAGGATGACAAACGAGCGATCGGTCGCCCCGCGCAGGATCGCGGACGCTTCCATCATCTCGACCATGAAGGTGCTCTGCCCCCGGGCCAGGTGGTCGCTGGCCCCCACGCGGGTGTAGACGCGGTCGACGATGCCGATCCGGGCGCTACGGGCCGCCACAAACCCACCGGATTGGGCCATGATCACCGCGAGCGCTGCCTGTCGCATGGCGGTCGATTTTCCCGACATGTTGGGTCCCGTCAGCAACATGAACCGTGTGCCCTCGGGGTCGAGCTCGATGGTGTTGGGGACGAAGCCGCCCTTGGCCGCGTAGCATTCGACGGTGGGGTGGCGGCTGTCTTCGAGGAACAGCTCGCGGGTACTGTCCACGATGGGCCGCACGTAGCCGCGGCGGTGGGCGACCTCGGCGAGCGCGGCGCTCGTGTCAATGGAGGCGATCACGCGCGCAAGCCGGTGAAGCCTCGGCGCTTCGTCGCCGATCGCCTTGCGGAGGTCGAGGAACGCCGCCGATTCGAGGGCCCGCGCGCGTTCATCGGCATGAAGGATGCGGTCTTGAAGCTCGGCGAGCTCGGCCGTGATGAAGCGCTCCCCGTTGGCGATGGTTTGCTTGCGCACGTACTCGTCGGGGACCGCGTCCAGCTTGGATTTCGTGATCTCGATGTAGTAGCCGAAGACGCGAGTGAACTTGATCTTGAGCGAGCCGATGCCCGTGCGCTTCCGTTCGCGGCGCTCGAGGTCGAGTACGATGTCCTTGGCTGTGGTGGATAGCTTGCGCAGGGCGTCGAGCTCATCGAGGTGCCCGTCCGCGAAGATCCCCCCTTGCCTGTCGATGGCCGGGGGCTCGGCGACGAGTGCGTCGCGGAGCAGCGCGAGTACGTCCGGGCACAGGTCCGCGTTCTCGAGGGAGGCCATCGCGTTGTCGAGGTCGGTCCCGGGGCGACTCGAGAGCTGGTGGCGCAACGCCGTCGCACTCACGAGGCCGTTCCGAATGACGCCGAGATCCCTCGGGGTGGCCAGGCCGACCGCCGCGCGCACAGCGAGGCGCTCGAGGTCGCCGATTTCGCTGAGACGCGCCCTGCACTGGTCGCGTGCGCGGGCGTCGAGCACGAAGAGCTCGACCGCGTCGTGCCGTCGCCGGATGCGCTCGATATCCGTCAGCGGTTCCAGTAGCTGGGACCGAAGTGCGCGCGCTCCCATCGGGGTCTTCGTGTCGTCGAGGAGATCGAGGAGGGACCCCCTGCGCTCGCCGTCGAGCGTGCGGACCAGTTCCAGGTTGCGAACCGCCGCGTCATCCAAGACGAGCCGGTCGCCCGCCGTGTACAGCGTGGCCCGGTGAATCTGCGAGGCGGCCTGATGCGCACGGGCATAGTCGAGCACCAGCGCGGCGGCCCGGCCTGCGGGCCCTTCGGCCGCTAGCTCGGCGGCCTGTTCGGCGGCGAGGGTTTCGTTGAGACTCTCGGTCCCAGTCGGGGGCTCGACGATCCGCAACGCGGCGTTGGGCAGACTCTGCTTGCACAGCGCTTCGAGATCCGCCGCCCCGGACTCGATCAGTACTTCCGCGGGGTCCAATCGAACCAACTCTCCGACCCATTGAGGGCCGACCTCGACGACGCAGGCGCGCAGTGTGCCGGTGGAGAGCTCGAGCGCGGCGACCCCTCCATCTCGTGTGGCTGCAACCAGAAAATTCTCCGCGCGCGCATCGAGCGCGTCCGGCTCGAGGCAAAGCCCTGGAGTGACCACACGCACGACCTCGCGCGGAACTACACCGCGGCCGCTCGACGGGTCGCCGATCTGCTCGCAAATCGCTACCTTCTCGCCGTGGCGGAGCAGCGCCGCGAGATACCCGGCCGCCGCGTGGTGCGGCACGCCTGCCATTGGAATTTTGGTGCCGTCTGGGTCGGTGCCCCGCGACGTCAGCGCGATGTCGAGGATGTCGGCCGCCCGGACCGCGTCCTCGTAAAACATCTCGTAGAAATCTCCCATGCGGAAGAAGATGATCGCGTCGCGATGCTGCCCCTTGGCCCGCAGGAACTGGCGCATGACCGGGGTATGGTCTTTCTTTCGAGCCGTTCCCCGTACACCCATGAGCCGGGTCTACTCAAAAGACTGGACGATGGAAAGCGGAGAAAAGACGATGCGGCGGACCCCCGCCGTGAAGTCGACGAAGAAGAGCTGGTCCTGCTGCTCGGAAAAGAGCATCGAGGCGGGCAGTGAACGGAACTCCGTGCTGGTGTCGAGCAGCTCGGGGACGAACTGGTTCAGGATGTTGAAGTTGAGCAACACCACGGTGGTGTCCGTGACGGGTGTCATCGGGGGGAACGGGCCGATCCGGAAGCTCGCCGAGGGGTTGATGAACTGGGTGTCCTCGAACGCGCGTCCGGTCAGGAAGGTGTCCACGTCTAGCAACGGTGGATCCACGCCGTCGCCGACGACCGGGCGGTCGTCGGCGAAGACGCATTCGCCGGTTGTCTCTTCGGGGACGACGCGATGGATGAAGCCAGAGGTCGTGCCGGTGACCGTGTAGACGTTGCGCGTGTGTATTTCGTACTCGGTGAACTGGTTGAAGCAGAATCGTACCTCGTCGAGGGTGTAACGGTCGCTGAGCGACTCCCCGATCCTGAGCTGATCGTTGAAGGCATCGATGATCGGGAACCAAACCGGGAACCTGTCGATATCGTCCCGCAGATCTTCGAAATTCTTGCAGTCTGGATTGTCCCGCGTGTTGGGAGGCAGTTCGCCGACGATGAGGAGACGGTCTCCGCCATACGACGCCAAGTGGTTGATGCTCAACTCACTGTCGGTTTCGGGCCCGTCCTGCTCACCGAGGACCCCCACGCGGCACAAAGGGACGTCGCCGGCTAGGAACCAGTCGCCGGGTGCCCCAGCGCTCCCATCGGGGGACCCAGGAGGGGGGAACGACTCATCGGAGAAGAGACCGAGTCCGCCCTCTGAATGGGGAATCAACCCTTCCCACCGCGCGTCCCAACGCTGCGTGAGGGTGCTCCACACCTGAGACGATGAGCAGATCAAGGCGTCCTCCATGCCGGGCGCCGTGCTCTCTCCGAAGACGTTGAACATCGACGAACGCTCGTCGGCTGTCGCGGCCGGGCAGCTGATGAATTCGAGGCTAGGGCCGTCCGAGTTCAGCGGCTCGCCGGTGGTCTCGTCGAGCATTCCCGGCGCCGTGTTGAACTGCACCGATGGCGTACCGTCGATGTCGATGAAGGTGGACGGCGTGAAGCCCAACCGGCGACGATGACGCCGGATGCTCGCGAATTGGTCCGAACCGGTTTCCGCCAGGGTGCAGGCGATGGGCCCCTCCCCGCCGCGGCATGGGGCGTTGAGGTCGTAGATGTCGAGGTAGTACATCGTGCCGTTCGAAAGGCTCACCGCCAAAAAGACGCCCTTCATGTTGCGGGGATTTTGTGCGAGGGCGAATGCGTCGGTGTCGCTGGACGTGCAGATGTCGTCTTCGGGCACCGTGGCCGTGCCCGCACGCACGTCTTCGATAAGCTCGTAGAAAGGTGAAACAACCTCGATCGAGCGCACGTTGGAGAATGCAGAGCGAACCCGATTGCGTGATTCGACGTTCTCCTCGTTGGCGCGTGAGGAGATGCCGGCGACTACGGGGAGGACGGCGCCAGGGTACGGGTCGCCAGGCTCCCCGGGGTCGCTGTAGTCGACGACGAGCACGCTGCTGTCCATTGCGTTGACCGCGTAGAGGTAGCGTTCGGTAGCCTCCACGTCGTTCGGATCCGAGGTCTTCGGGACATGCGGCGTCACGTCGACGTCGCTGGTCGGTGCGCCCGTCACGATGGGCGTGAGCTCGCTGGCCCCGTCGGTGAACAAGCGGTAGCGATGGATCACCGGCTGGTTGGCGTCGGCGACGAGCAGCACATCGTCCGTGAGGTCATCTGCCAGGCCGTAGTCGATGGCGAGCGCTACCGGACTGGGTCCAGGCGTTGGGCCATCGACGCACGTCACAGTCGTCCGGACGGTTTTGATGAATCGGCCGGGCCGATCTTCGAAGTCTTCTGGGCATATGCGATGATAGTCCAGTTCGGTGGAGGCCGGAGGCTCGACCTCCGACACCGTATCGCAGCTGTAGGGCTTCAGTCCGAGCGGCTCAGGCTCGCCGAGTCGCCCGTGGATCATTCGTATGGGGTCCCCGGGCTCTGCAATCTGTTCGGGATCTGGGATGAGTGTCACCGGGATCTGAAACACTTCGCCGAGCTCGGGAACGGCCGCGTACAAGAAGCGATAATGGATCGTGCCGCTGGCAGAGATGACCCGGCCTTCGCTGTCCCTCAGCGTTTCGAAACGCTCCGCGCTCTCGTGGAGCGCCAAGTCCGTGGGCCCCGCGTCGAAGCGGACCTGGTCGGGATCCCCTGTCGAAAGCAAGTCAGATTCACCCGTGATGATGGCCTCCGTCGGAATGGCTTGCACACTCTTGGGGCTGAAGCTGCTCACGTAGGTGAAGCCTGGCTCGATGGGGGAGATCTGAATGCCTGTCGGCTGCTCCCCGACCCGGAGCGCGGTGACGCCAGGGACCGTGCGGTTGGTGTCAAAGATCAACGAATTGGTGAAGCTGACAACGGCGACCTCTCCCGTTTCGGTTTGGGTGACCGCGCCCAAGAACTGCGCCGTGACTTCGGGGGCGAATATAGTCTCCGCGATGCAGAGCCCCGTCGGCAGAATTGCGCGGAGGTCGAAGAGATTGCCCGTGATGAGATCCATATCTGCACACAGGAACTGGATCTTCGCGGAACGGTTCAAGGACGACAGGACGACGTTGTTCGCGTTGCCCGTGCACGAGGTGAGCAAGAGCGCGCACACGACGCTGGCGAAGACGCGCATCATCGGGGCAGCTCCGATACCGGTTGCGGCAGACCGACGAGTCCCAATAGCTGCGGCGAGCACTCTTCAGGGCTGGTGGAACCGCCGTCGAGGCACGCGATCAGAGGCCGCAAGTCGGCGACACGAACGACCGAGGTGCTAAAATCGGCGATGTACATGAGCCGCCTTGGCCCGTCGATGACGAACTCGAACGCACCGCTGATGTTCGTCAGAATGGTGATCCCCTGGAGCCGGTCCGCGTCGATGACCTGCACGCTCCTCGAGAGGAAGCAGCTCACGAACGCCAAAAGCACGGTGCCCTCATCGAGTGGAACCTCGGCCACTTGGATGCGCGACGGGTCGCGGCAGGTGGGGACCTGCCCGACCATGTTCAAGTCGCCGCCAGCGACTTCGCTGCGGGCGACGAGCAAAGCCTCGGGTGAACGCGAGACGATGTACGCGAGGTTACGGCCCGGTCGCGGGTCGAAGCGGATGTCGCGATTGCTGACACCACGGTCGAGGCCGGTTACGCGGAGCGGCCCTGCGTCGAAGAGATAGCTCTGCGTCGGGTCCCCGTCGATGCCGATGCCGAGACGGACGATCGCCGCGATCTCCGCGCTGGGGATCCATGCCCGCTTCGCACCGGGCTCGTAGGTGATCGTCACCTGCTCGGGGGCCAGCTCATCCACCGTGGCCGCGAGGCGCGGGCGCCTCTGAGGTGCGGGCCCACCTGCGCGGAACTGATCGAAGAACATGCTCGCCTTGCCCTCGCGGTGCGCCATCAGGATGTAGTCGCCGCGAAACTCTGGAGCGTCCGGGTCGTTCGGAGGGGCGAAATCAGCGGCGAGGTCTCCCACGAATATGTCTACCGGGTCGTTGGGCAAGACGATGGGGAAGTCGGGGTTGACCAGCTCGGCGCTGCCGGACCTGTACGGGGCGGTGCAGGTATGCCGCGTTCCGAATCCGCCTCCGCAGTTGAGCTGACCCTCTTCGTTGACGTCGATGTAGGTCAGATTGGCGTCGCTCCGAACGGGCACGTACACCCGTCGCCCGTCGGTGGCGAGAGCGAGCCCATCGGAGAAAGACCCGATGAGGACCTCGCCAAGAATCAGCCCCTCGACCGGCACGATTCGCAAGGCGGCCCCGGGCTCACGGACAGAGAGGCCGGCTGGAACCACGGTGCAACGGTCAAAGGGGACGGGCACACATGCGTCCAAGGGCCCATCGTTCGGGTCAGGCGGGGCGAGCGGCTCGCATACGCAGGCCGGATCGTTGATGTCGCCCTCGAAGTCGTTCTCGAGGCAGCTTCGGCGGATCCCCTGAGGGACCGGTGCGCACTCGACGTCCGTCGCCGGGTCACAGATGCAGGCCGGATCGTTGATGTCGCCGTCGTAGTCGCTGGCAAGGCATTCCGGGGTGCGCCAGGCGCTCACACAGCCGGTGTTGATCGCTTCGGCCAGCTTGTCGAGGTCGTAGGATTGAACGTTTCCGGAGTTGTACTGGAGCCCGAAGTTCGAGCTGGTCACGTACAGATACTTCGGCCTGCCATCGGCGTCCTGGTCCGACGCGAGCTCGATCGCGATAGGGAACGACATCAGCCCCGCGGGCAGCGGGTCTCCATCCGTATTGATGCAGCCGGTCGAGACGGTCCCGGAGATAAGCAAGAACCCCAAAGCGAAGCTGATCGCAGCGCCCTGCGGGCCAAATCGAGACCCCATGGAGCGCCACCCTAGCCGTTCACCCTACCGGG
>JAUXFZ010000076.1 GCA_030622585.1 Myxococcales bacterium | reverse complement strand
GGCAGAGCCGCACGAGGTGGCGCACCAAGACCTGCGCACGGCGGTCGTCCGCGAGATCGGCAATCAGCGTTCGATCGAGCTTCACAATCTCGGGGTTGAGGTCAACGATGTATTTCAGGTTCGAGTAGCCAGCGCCGAGGTCATCGACTGCAAGCGACACGCCTTTGCCACGAATCTCGCGAAGAACGCTGTGGCAGTACGCAAAGTGAGTCAGCGGGACCGACTCGGTCACCTCGAGATAGATCGGTTGCTCGTGGGTGAAGATCGGATCGTCGGGCTGGACGAGCCACGACTCGTCGAACTCGTTGGGGTGCACGTTGAGGAACAGTGGCTTCTCCGGGCCGTGAGTCGTGGCGACCTCGCGGATCGCGCGGCCAAGCGCCCCGACGTATCCAGACTTGATCGCTTCATCGAAGAGCTGCGGTGGGTTGACCCAGTGTGGTGAGTCGCTTCGAACCAGGGCTTCGTACGCGAACGGTTCCATCGTCGTGAGGGAGACGATGGGCTGGTAGACGACGCTGAGATCGCCACGCGCGAGTACGCCGGGGAGACCACGAGGGCTGCGGACACGGGGACCCCCCGATCGTCGCCGCCGAACGGTCTCGAGCCAGTTTGCGAAGTTCACCACCAAGTCCCCAACACGGTAAGTTTACAATATTACAACCACGAATTGGTATCCCTATTTAGGGATTCCTGGCGCTCATCAGGGCGCTCTGGTATGTCCCGCAGCAATGAGTCGCGCAGTATCGATTGGCCCCACCCGACAAAGCCCTATCGGAACTACCCTAGAACGCCACCTGCTCGACCGCCAGCGCCGCATGCCTCAAGCGACGGGTGATTTCACCGGTCTTTTCCAGCAGATCAGCTTGGCAGCCAAAATCATAGGCAGCCGGGTCAGCAAAGCCGGGCTGTCAGGCATCCTCGGACGCACCGGAACGACGAACGTCCAGGGGGAACAGGTCCAGAAGCTCGACGACTTCGCCAACACCACGATCGTGAACACCGTCGAGGCGGGAGGACACGTCTGCGTGATGGGAAGCGAAGAGGTCGAAGAGCCAATCCAAATCCCGCCGCAGTACCCGCAGGGCAAGTACGTGCTGCAGTTCGACCCCCTCGACGGATCGGGCAACATCGACATCAACGCGTCGATCGGAACCATCTTTTCGATTCACCGACGGCTTACGCCGGAGGGTACGCCCGGGACGCTGCAAGACTTGTTGCAGCCGGGCAGCGACATCGTGGCAGCAGGCTACGTGGTGTACGGCTCGTCCAACATGATGGTGTACTCCACCGGCGACCAAGTCGATGGGTTCACGTATGACCCGGGAGTCGGCGAATTCTTCTTGTCGCATCCGAACATTCGCATGCCGCAGCGCGGTGGCATTTACTCGATCAACGAAGGCAATTACCACTCTTGGGCGGAGGGCATTCAGCAGTGGGTTGACTGGATCAAGACACCCTCCGAGAACAAGAAAGCCTACCGGCTGCGGTACATCGGCGCGATGGTCGCTGACCTACACAGGACGCTGCTTCGCGGAGGCATCTTCGTGTACCCGGCGGACGCGAAGAACGAGCGGGGCAAGCTCCGTCTGCTCTACGAAGCCTCGCCCATGGCGTTCCTGGTCGAGGCGGCCGGGGGCAGCGCGTCCGACGGGCACAGAAGGATCCTCACGATCGAGCCCAAGGAGCTCCATGAGCGGACGCCCGTATTCATGGGTAGCCCGGACGACGTGGCGGACGCGCTTCGATTCGCTGGCGCGTGAGCCGGTTTAGAGCTTCGGCAGCATCTGAAACGGCACCGAGGTCCGCACGCACCCGCCGCTCGGCTTCGGGAACTTCCACGTCCTCGCGACGCGCTTCACGCACGCGTACACCTGGCGGTCTCTCAGCGTGCCGTCCACCGAGACTGCCCTCACGGCGCCACTCGCACCGATGGTGAGCAGAACGGTCATCGAACCCTGGAGCAGGTTGTCGTCCTTGAGCGCGCGCTCGTAGCAGGTCTGCACTTGCTTGCTCGGTTGGCCCTTGATGACAGCCCTGAGCTGGGCAGCCTCCAGGCTGCCACGGCAGACCCAATCCTCGGGCGGGGTCTGCGAAGAACGGCCGGGCTTGGAAGCCGGCGGCTCGTGGTCAACGTCCTCTGCCCCAGCATCTTCGTCCGGAATTTCGATCTCCGCGACGAACTGCTCCCGCGCAGGCGCTTCGGGGACAGGCTCCGGGGCCTCGGCCTGACGCGGCGGATCGTCGGTTCTGAAGAAGAGCCAAAGCCCGCCGGCGGCGAGCAGGAGCAGCAAGGCGATCAGGCCATACTTGCCATCGTTCTTCTGCAGCGGAGGTAGACTCGAGCCCGGTGTCACGGGCCGGAGTGTAGAATCCTCTGCAGATCAAGCCAACTCCCAAGCCACTCGGGGCTCAAAAAATCGCAGTTTGCCGCAAGCCGAGCTCTCCTCTATGGTTCCGCCTCTTTAACCGGCAAATTGGCAATGATTGACAAGTTCAAAGGCTTCTTTCTAGTTCTACTCGTGGTGCTGCTTTCGGCGGTGTTTGCCCTCCAATTCGGAGGTGGTCAGGCCGAAGGATGCGCGGCGGGGGGCAGCACGTATCTCGCGCGCGTCTATGACCAGACGCTGAGCAAGGGCGACTTCGAGGCGGCTTACTCGGTCGCCAACTTCGGGAGGCTGCCCGAGGAGACGCAACGGTCGATGCGGCTGCCCGAGTTGGTGCTCGATGGCTTGATCGACCGTACCCTACTCGCGCGCGAAGCGCGTCGGGTCGGCTTCGACGTCAGCCAAGAAGAGGTCATGACGCGCTTCGTCAACGACGGCGTCATTCTCCTATCGCTCGGAGTCGGAGCGCCGCCGATGCTTCCTCAAGGAGAGATTCCGGTTTCGTTCACCGACAAGGAGGGCGCCTTCAACAAGGACCTCGCCGAACGCTACATCCAGAACGGCCTTCGCCGCAGCGTCGGCGAGTTTGCCGACGCGCAGGTGGACGAGTACTTGGCCGCGCAGATGCGCGAGCTCGTGGCCGCGACGGTCAACGTCAGCGAAGCCGAGATCTGGGACGACTACGTCCGCGAGAACGACAACGCTAGGATCAGCTATGTCCGCTTCTCGCCAGCCTATTACATCAAGCAAAAGCCGGGTACGTCGGAGGCTGCGCTCGCAGCGTGGATCGCAGACAACGAAGACCGTCTCGCCGCGGAGTACGAGGCCAACAAGCACCGGTACACCGATCTCGAGAAGCAAGTCCACGCGCGCCACATTCTCATCAAGGCGGGCAGCTACGCGACCGACGAACAGAAGGCCGAGGCCAAGAAACAAGCCGCCGCGGTGCAGAAGCGCGCGGCCAAGGGCGAGGATTTCGCCGCGATGGCCAGCAAGCACAGCGGTGACCAAATCACCGCGAAAAACGGCGGGGACATCGGTTTTCTCAAAAAAGGCACGATGCCCGAATCGTTTGACGAGGCTCTGTTCTCCATGGAGGTGGACGAGATTTCCGAGGTCGTGGAGACGTCGTATGGGTTCCACGTCATCCAGGTCCTCGCGATTCGCGAAGGCGATGTGCCGGTCGACGAGGCCGAGCGCGAGCTCGCGGAGGGCCTGTACCGAGCAGATTGGCTCGAAGCCCGCGCGCGCAAAGCGGCTGCAAACACGCTTGCCTCGTGGCGGCGGAGCGGAGACGATGACGCCGTCGCTCAGAACCTAGCCGCCGCAGCCAAGCAACAGGGCGGCCAGTCCGCACTCGCGCCCAGCCTCGAGGAGACTACAGAGTTTGGGCGATCCGACACGCCTGTCCCCGGCTTGTCGACGGCCGCTCTACTCGACGCGGTGTTCGCGTTGCCCGAGGGGGATGCGTTCCCGACCGCCCCCGTCCAGCTCGGACGCGAATGGCTGATCTTCCGTCTCCTCGACCGGCAGCGTCCGGACGAAGCGGCTTTCACCGACGCAGTGCGAGAGTCCACTCGAGACGTTTTGCAGACGCTCAAGCAGAAAGAGACAGTCGACCTCTACATTCAACAGCTTCGGGCCAAGGCGACGGCAGACAAAGCCCTACGCGTACACGCGCTCTCCAACGAGGATGACCGTAGTTAGCGGGGTGAGCCTCAGCGAGCTGCCCACCGAGTCGTTGACGCTCGGCAACAGCCTGCGCGTGCGTCTCATTCCGTTGCCCCACCTGCAATCAGCAACGGTCTCGTTCTTCGTTCGGGTTGGGTCTCGCTACGAAACCGCTCAGACCAACGGTTTGAGCCACTTTCTCGAGCATATGCTGTATCGCGGGACCGAGACACACCCTGCTGCGCACGAGCTCAACCTCGCGATCGAGCGACTTGGCGGAACTCTCGACGCCTCCACTCACGTCGACTTCACGAGCTACGAGCTCACGCTTCCGAGCGAGACGATCGCCAAAGGCACCGAGCTGCTCGCAGAGGTCTTACGTCAACCGCTGTTGACGGAGCTCAGTACGGAAAAGCAGATCATCCGAGAAGAAATTCTCGAAGAGCTCAACGAAGAGGGTGAGCAGATCGACATCGACAACGTGTCGCGGGAATTGCTCTACCCAGGTCACCCGCTGGGTTTCTCCATCGCCGGCCCGCTCGCCAACTTGGATCGGTTCGGGCGCGCCGATTTGAGGCGGCATCACACCGATCACTACGCGGCTCGCAACTCGGTGATCTGCGTGGCAGGCGCGTTCGACCCACGCGAGCTCGGTGACACGATTCACTCGCACTTCGACGGGATGCAAGTCGGCGATGCTATCCAGCCCAACACGGCGCCGGCCGACGTAGCGCAGGCTCGTTTCTCCTATGTACACGAGCATGGGAGCCAGACCGATGTGCGACTCTCGTTTCATACGCCCGGGGTCGTGAGCCCGCAGGCACCGATCCTGCTGCTGCTGGCGCGCGTCCTCGACGATGGGTTGAGCACACGCGTCCATCAGACGATCTGCGAAGAGCGAGGGTTGGCGTATGAGGCCTTCGCTGGCAACGACACATTCGAAGACTGCGGCGTGTTCGACTTCGGAGCCTCGGTCGAACACAAAAAGGCGCCCGTCCTGATCGAAACCGTGTTCGGCCTGATCGATGAGCTACGGCGGAACCCGCCCACCGAGGACGAGGTGGATAAGGCGAAGCGTCGCTATTTGTGGGACCTCCGCACCGTGCGCGACGACCCCGAGGCCACCGCTCATTTCGTGGGAAGTAGCGCACTGTTCGGCATTCCGGAGCAAATCGGAACGATGGCGGCCGAGGTGGCGCAAGTCAGCCCCGCAGACATCCAACGAACCGTGCAAGACTCCCTCGACCCGAAGAACGCATACCTAACCTGCGTGGGTGTGTTGGATGAAGGGTTGCTCTCGGATATGCGCGGCCTGGTCGGGGCTTAGTCGCCGAGGTTTACCCAGCGCGCGTCGCCATCGCGTCCCCACTCCTTCTTCCAGAGCGGGACTGTCTCTTTGATCCGATCGATCGCCTTGCGGCAGGCCGTGAACGCATCGTCTCGATGTGCTGCACTCGCCGCCACGCAGACCGCAACATCACCGATGCCGAGCGCTCCGACCCGATGGACCGCAGCGATCCGAACACCTGGGTGCTCGGCAACGACCCCTTCGAGCACGCGGTTCATTTCTTTTTCGGCGAGGGTTTCGTGGGCTTCGTACTCGAGCCCGGAGACCTCTTTCTCGTCGGCGTGATCACGGACGACCCCGTGGAAAATGCAGATGCCGCCCGCTCCCGGGTGCTCGACTGTCTTGCGAACTTCGTCGAGCGAGATTTCCTGGTCGACGACCCTGCACGAAACGCTCGGAGAGCCACCGGCTACGGGCGGCAACACGTCCACGCGGTCGCCATCGTGAAGCGGCTGCGCGGCGTCGACAAAATCGCCGTTCACAGCCAATCGCATGCACCCTAGGAGCGGCTCGAGCAAAGGGAAGCGAGCGATGACTGCACGGCGCAGCTCAATCTGCCCAACGCTTTCGGGCGTGAACTCGAAGGCCGATCTCGGACAGCCAGCAAGCTCCTTCGCCGCCGCGTAATAGTGAACGCTGACTTTCATGAGACGGGATCCTAGCAGGCATCGAAATGAGGGCAGCTGGCCGCCGCGTGATAGGGTTCATCGCTGGTGAGTGAGTCAGGTCTCAAGCTTATCGTGTGGTTGGTTGCGGCCGGCGTGGCCGGTGCGACGTTGACGGCTCCGCAGCCGGTGGACCCGTGGGAACTGCCGAGCCTAGTGCTCGACCGCGCCGCGACCTCCGACGCTATCAAGCTCGATGAAGCACTCGCTGGCGAGGTGCTCGAGACGCCGGAGGCACAGACGCTCCGGGCGCTCTTCCTCGATCATGGTCGAGCGGAGGCGAACCCGCCGTACGAACGCGTCGAGTTCGACGAGCGGCAGGCTGCGATCCACCGTGCGAACGAAGCGCTGTTCGCGAAGCATGGTGCCCCCGCCCTAGGGGCCATGAGAGCCAGCGCCGTCGACGAGTTCATGCGCGTGCTGGGCGACGGGGCCCACGAGGGGCGGGACGACTACGAGACAGGCGTGCTCGGTGGCATGGGCGCGATCCTCGAGCAGTACGGGGTAGCGCGCGACGGCGTGCTCGTCGCGCCGCCACTGACCGCGCGCGTGTTCTACAAGGCACGGTGGAATTCGATTCATCGGCGACCATTCGTCGAGGGTTTCGCCCCGGTCGAGCTCCAGGCATATTGGGGCTGGCTGGCACTGCATGGTTGGGGCAAGGCACTCGACGAACGGGAAGACGCGCTGGTGTCATTTCGTGACGCCGGCGGATTTGGTACGCAGGAGGCGGCGGCGCTTTTCGATTTGCTCGCAGGTCGCCCGGAGCGGTCAGCGACGTCCCTCGGGGCACTTTACGAGGCGCGTGGCGAGCTACGCCTGCGCAACCTCGCGCTTGGCGCTCTCCACGCCACCCTTTTACCCGCGGGCGGGCCATGATACGACGCACCGAGTGGACATGGAGCGGAAAGATTCGAGTCTGATGTGAAGGTCGACCTCAAGAAGAGCCTCTTCATACTTCCCAACCTCTTCACACTCTCGAGCGTGTTGTGTGGGTATTACGCGATCTTGATCCTCTCGGATCAGCCGACGAGCGATGATTTCTATCGCTCCGCCCTTCTCATCGTGTTCGCGCTGTTCTTCGACGGGATCGACGGACGAGTGGCCCGCCTGACCAAGACGCAGACGGCCATCGGAGTCCAGCTCGACTCCCTCGCCGACATGGTCTCCTTTGGCGTCGCGCCGGCCATCCTCGTCTACCACTGGTCGCTCGAGGAGCTCGGCACGGGCGGCATGCTGGTGGGCTTCGTGTTCGTCGCATGCGGAGCGATCCGGCTCGCGCGTTTCAACGTCGCCGCAACAGGGGACGACGGGCGGCCGCACGCCCCCGGAAAGTACACGCAAGGCCTCCCGATCCCGGCTGCGGCCGGCATCTTGATCTCGATCGTGGTCGCCAACACGCTGACCGGAAAGCTCCCCTTCTCGCCATTTCTGATCTCGGTTCTCGTGGTCACGCTCTCGGTCTTCATGGTGAGCGCCATGCCATTCCGCTCCTTCAAGGACCTCAAACTCAACTGGCGAACGGTAGCTTTCCTCTCGGTGACAATCTGTGTGACGGTCTGGATCGCTCTGAAGATTCATCCATCGATGGCGCTCGTCTGGTTGCTCGCGGCCTACGTGATCATCGGCATCGTCGAGAGCCTGATCGCATTGATGCACAAGGCACGTGCCGGGATCGACAAGGCCAGCGGACGTTCCACCTAGCCCCGATCCGGGTTAGTCCTCGTCTTCGAGGTCGCGATTCTCGTACACCGAGATGATCGGCACGCCGTCGTAACGGAGCACGAAGACCGGCTGGACGCTCCCGTAGGCGACCCACGCTTGGTAGTCGACCTCGTTGAAATGCGCCTCGTGATGGACGAGAGCGAGATTCGCGCCGCTCATCGACGAAGCGGACCGAATATTCGAAGGGATCAGCCCATCGCGCTGCATCATCGCCCACGCGCCCGCGGTGGTGTCGCATATCCACACGGACCCTCCGTCGGGAAGCCTCGCTGTGATCCACTTCGCGAGACTCCCTGACGTAAAGCCCCAAAACTGCCGATTCATCCCGAGATCGGCTGCGCCGGGAACCCCGCCCGCCGCGGGCATGTAGTGCGACAAGCCAAACGGGTGACTGTGAGCGGTTTGGGCGACGCCCGGCAAGAGACACAGCGCTGCAAACGCCCACGACGGCCACCGACGGCCCTTCCACGCCTCGAGCTCGGCCTGGTCCGAGAGCGCCACGACGCCCCAGCCCGCGAGGAGCGCCAAGAACGGATAGGCAGCGATCCAGTGCTTCGTCCCGCCAAAGATCGGCGATGAGGGGAGCGCAATGGCGAGGAGCGGCGCGAGCATGCACCCAAGCCAGAGCACCCCGGTTCTACGGTCCGTCGCGTCGCCTGGCTTGATTCGCCATGGAGGCCGCAACTCTTCGCGCTGGTGATAGAGGCCCAGGAGTGAAAGGACGAGCACCGTGAGCGACACGGTGAATAGGGTCATCACGAAAGGTACCGAGATCGGCAACGGCGGCTCG
>JAUXFZ010000491.1 GCA_030622585.1 Myxococcales bacterium | reverse complement strand
GCTTAAGATGCCGTTGGCTCCCGCGCGCTTCATGCCGAGCAATGATTCGAGGACGCTGGCGCGTTCATCGAGCCAGCCGTTAGCCGCCGCCGCTTTCAACATCGCGTATTCGCCGCTGACCTGATACGCGAAGGTCGGAAGCCCAAAGGACTCCTTCACGCGCCGGACGATATCGAGGTATGGCATGCCCGGTTTGACCATGACCATGTCGGCCCCTTCGGCCACGTCGAGGGCGACTTCCCGGAGAGCCTCGTCGGTGTTGGCGGGGTCCATTTGGTAGGTTCGCTTGTCTGCCGTGCCGAGGTTTTGGGCCGAGCCGACCGCATCACGGAATGGGCCGTAGAAAGCAGAGGCGAACTTGGCGGCGTAGGCGAGGAGGCTGATATGGTCGAGACCCTCGCCGTCGAGCGCTTCGCGGATCGCGCCGATGCGGCCGTCCATCATGTCGCTTGGGGCGATCACGTCGCAGCCGGCTTGGGCCTGCACGAAGGCTTGCGCGCAGAGCATCGCGACCGTCTCGTCGTTGAGGACCTCGCCATGGCGGACGATGCCGTCCTGGCCGTGGGTGGTGTAGGGGTCGAGTGCGACGTCGCAGATCACGCCGATGCCGTCGTGCGCGTCCTTGATGGCGCGAACCGCGCGGCACACGAGGTTGTCGGGGTTCGTCGCTTCGTCGCCGTCTTGGGTTTTGAGCTCCGGGGGTGTCACGGGGAATAGGGCGACCGCCGGGATGCCGAGCGCCTTGGCCTCGCCTACTGCCTTCACCACGAGATCGATGCTCAACCGCTCGACGCCGGGCATCGAAGGGATCGGCGTGCGCATCCCTTGCCCCTCTTGGACGAACACCGGCCAGATGAGGTCGGCCGGCGTGACTGTGGATTCCCGCGTGAGGCGCCGCACCCAATCTTGGCTGCGATTGCGCCGCATCCGCGTGCTGGGGAACTCGGGGTGACCGTCGTGAGCCATGAGTGCGGCGAGCCTAGCATAGGGCTACAATCCGCGCGTGAGATTTGGGGTTCTAGTATTGGCTGTATCGTTGTGCGTGGTCGCCTGTTCGACGACGATGACCGGACGCCGCCAGCTGACGCTGATCCACGAAGACAAAATGGACGCGATGGGCATCGCCGCGTTCGCGAGTTTGAAGCGGGACGGGGAGCTCACTCAGGACCGGGCGATCAACGAGTACGTGCGGTGCGTGGTGGTTGCTCTCCTGGAGGTCATTCCCGAGGAGTACGGCCCTGACGATGGACGTTGGGAGGTATTGGTCTTCGAGGACCCCACCCCCAACGCGTTTGCACTGCCGGGGGGAAAGATCGGTGTCCATACCGGCATGCTCGACGTCGCGGCGACGCCCGGGCAGCTCGCCGCGGTCCTCGGCCACGAGATTGGACACGTGCTCTTGCGTCACGGCAACGAGCGGATGTCCCAGGCGATCTTGGCGGATGCGGCCATGCAGACCGCGTCCGTCGCGACTGGTGCTGCAGCGCCCGAGTATCAGGAATTGATTGTCGGCGGGCTCGGGGTCGGCGCGCAGTTCGGGGTGCTCCTGCCATTCAGCCGCAAGCACGAGAGCGAGGCCGACCAGGTGGGCCAGATCTTCATGGCCGAGGCGGGGTTCTATCCGGTGGAGGCAATCACCCTGTGGCAGAACATGGCTCAGATGAGTGGAGAGGGGCCCGCCCAGTGGCAGTCGACACACCCCTCCGATGAAACCCGAATCGAAAAGCTGCACGCAAACCTTCCGCGCGCCATGGCGCAATACGAGAAGGCGCGGGCAGCCGGCAAAGACCCCGCGTGTACGCCGCCTCCCGACGAGTGGATCAACCCCGAAGCGTTGCCCTAGGCTGGCTCGCGCTCAAGCGTGCGCCTGCACGAACCGGGCGACCGCTTCGCCGATTTCGGCGGGTGAATCCTCTTGAATGAAGTGGAGCCCTTTCACCGTGATCTCTTCTTGGCTGGGAAGCTGCTGCGCGAATTCGCGCTGGGGGCCGATCAGGATGATGCCCGGGTCGGCGTTGATGAAGAGCTTCGGAAGCGAGTCGGTGCCTTGCAGCCATTGCGCATATGCTTCTACGATTTCGTGGACGTCTTGCGGCTCGCCACCGATCGGAATCTGTCGCGGCCAGGTGAGGGTGGGACGACGTGATTCGCCTGGCTCGGTAAATCGGGCGCGGTAGCGGCTCATCTCCTCGTCGCTGAGCTGCCGGATGACCGAAGAGGGCAGGATGCGCTCGACGAAGATGTTCTTCTCGAGAATGATCTCTTCGCCCGCGGGGGACCGCATCGCCTGGAAGATCTTGCGCGCCGGTTCGGCCCAGCTGTCCCAGCTTTCGAGCGGTTGCACGATGGCCTCCATGTACGCGATGCCCCTGATCTGCTCGGCATGCCGCTCGGCCCAATGGAACCCGAGTGCCGACCCCCAATCGTGGATCACCAGGAAGACGGGTTTGTCACCGACTACCGCGTCGAACCAGGCATCCAGATAGCGGCGGTGGTCGACGAACCGGTACCCGCTCGAACTCTCGCCAGAGTCCCCCATCCCGATGAGATCAGGAGCCAGGCAGCGTGCCCCCGGAGCCACCTCTTTGATTACGTTGCGCCACAAATAGGACGACGTCGGGTTGCCGTGCAGGAACACCACAATGGGGCCTTCGCCGCCAGTGTCGACGTAGGACATCTCGGCGTCCTCGACGGCGACTCGTTTTCTCAGATGGTTGTCGGCGGCTGAGATGGCGACCATGGGGTATACTCGGCCGAATGACCGCAGACCGCAATGAGTGACGCACCGCCGATCGTATTGACGGTCGCGGGCTCGGACCCCTCCGGCGGCGCGGGGTTACAGTCGGACCTCAAGACCATCCACCAGCATGGTGCGTACGGTGTCGCCGTACCCACCCTGATCACGGTGCAGAGCACCGTCGAGGTGTTGCAGGTCGAGCTGCTTTCGCCAGATCTCGTTCGGGCGCAGCTCGGAGGGCTG
>JAUXFZ010000339.1 GCA_030622585.1 Myxococcales bacterium | reverse complement strand
GTCCTGATCGCGCACCCTAATTTCGACGCCCCGGTCTACCGCACCGCCGAAGCCGGAGCCCCTTCGATCTTTCCGATCTTGTTCGTCACGATAGCGTGCGGGGCGATCAGCGGATTCCACGGCCTCGTGTCTTCAGGTACGACGTCGAAACAGATCTCGCGGCTGTCCGACTCTCGCCTGATTGGGTACGGCGGAATGCTCGGAGAAGGTTCACTTGCGCTCGCATCGACGCTTGCCGCAGTCGCAGGCATAGGCTTGGTCGGCGCGTGCGCCCTCCCCGGCCAGGGCGTCGTCGATGATCTGAGCTGGGCGGTCTACTACGACAGCTGGGCGCACGCCGGCGGCAACAAAGCGGCCGCGTTCGTACTCGGCGGCGGTGCTTTCCTCGAAGCGGTTGGTTTGTCCTCAGATCTCGCCCGGACCTTGATGGCTGTTCTAGTCATCGCCTTTGCCGCCACTTCGCTCGACACCGCAACGCGCATCCAACGGTTCATTCTCAGCGAGCTTGGCACCGTGCTCCGCATCAAGCCCCTCACCAACCCTTACATCGCGACGATCATCGCGGTCGTCCCGGCGATGTACCTTGCGCTCGCCGAAACCCCGGATCCCGCCACCGGCCAACCTAGAGCCGTGGGCTGGGTACTGTGGCCGATCTTCGGCGCAAGCAATCAACTGCTTGCCGCACTCACACTCATGACCCTGGCACTCTACTTCTTCGCGCGAAAGCGACCGATTTGGCCGCTGGTGATCCCGATGCTGCTGGTCATGCCCGTCGCGGGCTTGGCCCTCTTCACGAACCTCCAGGGGTTCCTCGCCGAGGGCAACGCCCCCCTCGCCGCCCTGGCCTCGCTACTGCTAGTCCTGCTGCTGTGGATGATCGTCGAAGGCGTCATCGCCGCGCAACGTCTAAGGCGCGCTATGGGCGCAGCATGAAGTAGATCACGACGCCGGTGACGGAGACATACAGCCAGACCGGCAGAGTCCACCTCGCCAGCCGTTTGTGCGACGAGAAGCGCTGGCGACTCGCGAAATAGAACGTCGCCAGGATCATCGGAAGCATGGCGATCGACAGGACGACGTGGGTGATCAGGATCGTGAAGTACACGGTACGAATCGCCCCGACCCCCTGATACTGCGTGTCACCGTGTGCGTAGTGGTAGATGACGTAGCCAACCAGAAAGACCGCGGAGGCTGCGAACGCCGAGACCATCAGTCGCTTGTGAACTTCCCGGCGGCCGCTTCGAATCGCGGCCAAGCCGAGCACAAGAAGCGTAGCCGAGGTAGCGTTGAGCACCGCGTTGACGCCGGGCATGAAGCTCAGGTCGGCCTGAACGCCACCCTCTTGGCGGACGAGGAGGAGCCAGCCGAGAAAACCCACGGCCCCGGTCGACACCAGCGCGTTGAAGACCCAGAAGCTTCGATCGCCTTGGCCAGGCATCGCGTGAGCCTAGGCTCCACTTCGGAGGTCGGCCAGCACCTCGTCGAAGACGGCCAAGACCTCGGGGACTTCGGAGTGCGCGTTCGGCCAGTGAGGTGCGAACCGCATCAAACCATCTGGCGTGTTGCACACGACCCCTCGGTCGCGAAGCGCCGCACCGAGCTTGGACAAGCGAATGTCGTCGGGCACGGTGACACTGAGCAACGTAGAACGAAGCGCCGGCGCCTTGGCGCGATGGCTTCCGAACCCACGGTCGATGAGGCCCGCTTCGAGCTCGTCGAGGTACGCATCGACGTGAGCGTGAATCGCCGGAACCCCGAGCTCGGTCAACAGCTCGATCGATGCGCCCAACGCGGCCAGGCCGATCACGTTGCTCGTCCCGGTCTCCAACGCCTGCGCGCCGAGTTGGAGAGGGTTGTCGTAGCTCAGTCTGGGCTCATCCCCCATCAAGAACGCCGCGGCTTCCTTGTGTCCGAGCCAGCCAGCGAGCCGTGGCTTCAATGTCGCAGCGCAGCGTTCGGCGACGTAGAGAAAGCCGGCGCCTTCCGGGCCCATGAGGTGCTTGTGGCTGCCCGAGCTGAGGTAGTCGATCCCCCAAGACACATCGACCGGCGTTGCGCCCAGCGCTTGAATCGCATCGACGAAAATCTCGGCCCCGTACTTGTGACAAAGCGCCGCCATGTCCGCGAGCGGCATTTGAAGCCCGGTCTTGAACTGCACCGCGCTGACAGCAACGATTCGGACCCCTCGATCGAGCACGCGCTCGAGCTCGGCCAGCCCCTCGTCCACCGAGCGCTGAAACGGCTCGAGCGACAACCAACAAAGCTCGAGACCGAACTCCTCGGCCGCCTGTTGCCAGGGCGTCACGTTCGCTGGGAACTCACCGTCGAAGAGCACCACGCGCTCGCCCTTTCGCCATGGGAGCCCGAACGCGATGTCGATGACCCCCTGCGTCGTGTTGGCTACGAACGCGACCTCGCTCGGATCGGCAGAGATGATGGCCGCCAGATCCTGTCGGACCTGTCTAAGCCGCGGCGCCCAGCGCCCGAAACCCACCATGCCGCCGCGCCCGTAGTCCGCTACGACCTCTGCAATGCGTTCGCGCACCGGGGTGGACAGCGGAGAGATCGCCGCGTGGGCAAGGTACGCGGTCCCTTCTAGATCGGGGAACAGCGCGCGGCTACCAAGTTGGGGACACTCTCTACCCATACGACACCTCGAAAAACGTCATTCCGCTGGCAACGGTTGCAGCGCCAAGATCACATCCCCCCGCACGACATCGTCGCCGTCCTTCGGCACGACCGCTTGGACGGCCGCTTCGTCGGGCAACGCATCACCTTCGTAGACCAGGCGGTTGAAGGTTTTCATCACCTCGAGCAGGCCGACCGTCTGGCCGCGTCGTACGGTGTCCCCCGCCGCAACGAAGGGAGGCTCGGCCGGAGACGGACGGACGTAGAAGCGGCCGCTCATCGGCGCCACGAACGAGAGCGCCCCCTGCGCGTCATCGCTAGGGGACGCCGTGTCCGCCGTGATGTCTTCCGTCGCGCCCGTCGAGACTACGAACAACGCATCCCCATACTGCACAGGCACCCGTGACCGCCCACCGCCGAGGCGCTCGGTGACGCGGCCGGCAATGCCTCGGGGAACGATGAGCTCGTGCAGCACGCCGAGCACGTCGACCGTGCCGACCACCTGGCCCGCGGAGACGAGCTCGCCCTCTCTCACCGCAGGCGCGAACACACCCACGGTAGGCGCCAGCAGGGCACTGCTCTCCCCATCAGCCGGGCGCGCGCCCAGGACGACACGGCCTCCAGTCACGCGCGGCCGCCGTTCACCAGCACGTCGAGGTCGTGCATGCTCCAGATGCGCGGATTCTTCACCCGGCGATAGCCAACGCTCTGGTAACTCATCTCGACCAATACCTTCAGCCAATCGCGTAACTCATCGAGACGCACGATCTCGTCGGTGTCCAACTGCCGAGCCGCCACGTAGGGATCCATGTCCGCCTCGATACGAGCCTCGACCTCCTGCATACGTTTCTCGATTTGGGCGCGCTCCTTCGGGTCGGTGGTCACGATCTCGAAGTTGTCGTCGAGCTTGCTGTTGTAGGACGCGATCGCCAACGTGCGCCCTTCCATGACGCTGAGGCGGGAGATGGGCGTCGAGAGCTGCACCACCGGGTCGTACGGAAGCCCGGCCATCGCGTAGTAGCCCGCGCCGGAGGCCTTGCGCAGGAGCACGGTGAACATCGGCGTCTCGTTGGTGCTGTTCGTGTAGATGAGGTTGGAGCCGTACGCGAGAAGTCCGTGCCGTTCCGCCTCTGCGCCGATGTCGAACCCACTGATGTCCTGCAACCAGATGAGCGGGATACCGTCGCTGTTGCAGGCACGGCTGAACGCGCTGATCTTCGCGATGCCCTGTCGATAGAGAATTCCGGCCGGTCGCTGCTCGTCGCCCGTCTCGGGATCGTCGATCAATCCCTGCCGGTTCATCACGAACCCGGCGTACAGGCCCCCGACGCGGGCAACCCCGCAGATCATTTCTCGGCCGACCGACGGCAAGACCTCCCAAAAAAGACTTTGATCGCAAAGTCGCGCCAGAATCTCGGTCGCGTCGTACGCTTGCCGATGATCGACGGGAACCAAGCCTGGAAGCTCCGCCGGCGAGTGCGCCGGCTCCATCGACTCGACGCCACCTCGGTAAAACGATGCGCCGGAGCTCGGAAGCCGCGACACCTCGCGTCGTAGGCAGTCGATGAGGGTCTTGTCGTC
>JAUXFZ010000058.1 GCA_030622585.1 Myxococcales bacterium | reverse complement strand
GTAGTATTCCGAACGCGCGCCGCCCTCGATCTGGCTGACCGTGAAGTAGGGGCTCGAGATGCCGGTGTCCGGTACCAGAACTTCGCCCTGGTCGACGAGGCACCTGTCGACCGGCGGATCCAGGAAGACCGAGGTCCGGAATGCCCTGTCTCCGCCCAGACGACAGTCGAAGCTCCAACTGGTACTCGGGTCCTCAGAAAGGCAGTCGAAGAGTGCGTCGTCATTGGCGCAGCTGTCGGCGATGAGGTCCGGACACGCATCAGGAAAAGTCTTGCACGTGGTCGACACGGGTGTGTTGTCGAAGTCTCTCACCTCCTCGCAGTACTCGGTTACCTGGTCGCACTCGGTATCGCCGCATGCGAAGGCCCCGTCGTCTGGCTCACCCGCACCCGGACCTCGGTCAGCCGCATCGGAGCCTCCGCAGCAACTGATCGACAGCGCGACGACGATTGCGATCGTGGAGGGCAAGGTACAAAAACGGAACATCAAACTCCTCCGTACGAAACGATACCTGAGTACGGTCGAGACTATCGGCCGAACGCGCCTACGACGCTAACACGCTCCACGCCTCCATCCCCCCTAGAATCACGGCGCTTCCAAGCGAAAGATTGCGCCCCCGGGGGCGGTTCGCGTCTAACCCCGATCGAGGAGGAACTCTAGATTGCGGAGCGCCCACTCGACGCGATGCTTCCGGGCCAACTTCAGCGACGTGTGCTGCTCTCCGATGAGCGATGTGTAGAGCAAGCGTGCTCGCATCGCGGCCGTAGGGGGTGTCAGTCCATGAGCTTCCAGTAGGGCCCGCACGAAAGCGTATCGCCGACTGTCGACCCGAGCGACCGCGTTCGCCGCGCTCTCATCGTGGCTGGCCCAGGCCCGCACCGCCCGGTCGAGCGGTCCTCCGTGACGAAAGACGAGCCGAGTCAATTCTCGCAGGCGGTCATCTGGCTCGTCGCAGGCAAGCTCGACCGCGTCGATGACATCGAAGGTCGCCGCTTGCTCCCATCCGAGGAGCACGGAATCGAGGAGCTCTCGCCGATCAGCAAAATGCCAATAGAAACTCCCCTTCGTGACGCCCAGGAGCCGCGCCAGCGGCTCTACGCGAACCGCTTCGATGCCCCGATCGGCCAAGACCCGTAGCGCCATTTCGGTCCACGTTGCCGCGCTCAAGCGTTCCGTCATCAGTGGCACCATACGGTGACGTATTGACGTACGCAATGGTTGACCCTAAAGACCATACGCTACCGTATGGTAACAGGAGGATGCGAAATGCACATTCGAAATACACACCGCCGATGGATCGCGCGCCCGGCCGCCGAAGTGTTCAGCGCACTGGAAACCGTTGGAACGAAGGACGACCGAATCTGGCCGGCCCCGTCCATGCCGTTCGAACGCACGCCAGGGCCCCTGAGGGTCGGTGAAACCCGGGAAAGCCACGGCATGATCCGCGCAGTTCTCGACGAGCTCGACCCGGGACGGCGACTGGTCTGGCGCGCCGATCAGTCGTTCCTGCAAGGAACGCATGGTTTTGAGGTCATCGAGACCGACACCGGTTGCCACGTGGAACACGTGTTGGAGGCGGACCTGGCATGGTGGTTCGTACCGGTTTGGGTCTTGAAGGTGCGCGCCATTCACGATCGAATTCTCGAGCGACTCCTCCAGCGCCTCGATGCGATTGATGAGGCCGTGCAGCCTACGGTTTTCCCTGTGTTTTTGGGTGGCACTCGCCAACCAAGGTGAGGTTGCTCACGCGGCAGAGGGGAACGACCTGTGCTAGTGGCCCGGCCTGTGAATTCACCCGGGCCTCGCCGACGAAGTCGCCCGGACTTTCTTGCGCTCACCAACCTCGTCTCGATGGAAATTGCCATGAACAGGCTTGCTTCTTACGTATCTTTTCTCTTCGGTTTGAGCTTGTTGCTGTTTGGTTGTGGCAGCGACGGCGCCCTGAGCTGCCCTAGCGGTCAGGTGGAATGCGGGGGCACGTGTGTCTCGGAAACCGAGCTGACGGATGGTCCGCAAGGCGTCGAAGGCGAGCGCATCGCTGGCAGCTGCGCGCTGCTTTGTGGCGAGTACGAAATCGACATGGACGCGCCCATCGTCCCGCGTAGTCCGATCCGCGAGCTGACCCGGGTAGAAATCGGCGATGATCTGCACCTACGGGTCGACGGCGAGCCCTTCTTTCCGATCGGAATGTGGGACATGACGACGGATGTCTTCGGGGAGGCGTCACGCGCCGGATTCACGATGGCAGGTCCATTCCACGACTGCTGCGCCAACGGGAATCTCGACGAGCACCTGGACTACATCGAGCGCGCTGCCGATGTTGGACTGCACTCGTTTCTCGTACCTCTCCCGTGGTCATCCACGCGAACCGACCCGTTCGTAGATCTGGAGAGTTGGTATGGTGAGGACCTGGACACGCTCGAGAGTTGGATCACGACGCGGGCCAGCACGCCCGGGTTCTTGGGGTGGATGAGCTGGGACGAGCCTCAGCTCAACAACACCAACAGGTCACTGATGGCTGCCGTACACCCGTGGCTGAAGACGGTCGATCCGGACCATCCGGACGCGCTGGTCGATGCGCCGATCACAATCGCTGGCCCGACCGACTACGCCGAGCTGGCTGACATGACCGACATTCACATGACGGATCCATACCCGTGGGGGCTGGAGTCGGTGGAGGTGCTGGCGAGACTGGGGGTTACCAATTGGTTGCCCGGAGACTCGGTCAGCAAGGTCCGCAGTGACGTGCCGGACAAGCCAGCGTGGGCGGTGCTGCAAGCCCACGATCAGCTCCCATGGCTGTGCGACAGCGCGATCTACAATTCGATAGTCCCGGCGTGCACGGAGAATGTCGATGAAGAAGGCCGCTACGTGGCAACGTCGGGGCCGCCCGCGGAGGTGATGCGCAACCACGCGTTTCAGGCCATCGCGAAGGGTGCGAGCGGAATCTTGTGGTACTCATACGACCCGAGTACGAAATGGCGAATGCCGGACTACCCGGAGCAGTTCGAAGAGCTCAAGGAGATCGCAGGGGACATATGGCGAATCGCTCCGGCTCTGCTCTCGGAGGACCGCACGCCCGACGTGGAGGTCCTTAGTGCAAGTGCCGGTGAAAGGCCGGTCAGCGTGCGGGCCCAGCGGATCAACGCAAGCGATGCGAGCCTGCTGATCCTGACCAACCCGCTCGATGAGCCAGCGTTCGTGGAGCTCGACTTGTCCGCTTGGGGCGACAGCCAATGCGTCGGTGATCTCGAAGCAAAGACAGGCCAGTTGCCGTTCCAAGGCGGGACGATCCGAGTCGAGCTGGAACCGCTGGAGGTCCGCCTCCTTCAGGTCGGGCCCTACACGGCGATCCACTAGGAAGCTGGGCAGCAAGCGAGCGTGACTGTATGCCTGTGACCTTCGAAAATCTGCCGTTGCCTGGCTAACAAAGAAACCACGCGTTGGTGTCCGGTCCGCGATCAGACGCCGACGAGCGGGAGCTGTCGGCGCAGGGCGATGTCGTCGGTGACTGGGATGGGGTAGCGGCCGCTGAAGCACGCGCTGCAGAAGCCTCCGCCACCGACCGCGCGCTTTAATCCGTCGAGGGACAAGTAGCCGAGGCTGTCTGCGGTGACGTACTCGTTGACCTCGTCCACGGAGTTGTGGGCGGCGATGAGCTCGTCGCGAGTCGGGGTGTCGATGCCGTAGAAGCAGGGCCAGGTGGTGGGCGGGGAGCTGATCCGTAGATGAACTTCCTTGGCGCCGGCGTCGCGGATCATTTTTACGATCTTGCGGCTGGTCGTGCCACGGACGATCGAATCGTCGATGACGGCGACGCGCTTGCCTTCGAGAAGGCTCTTCACCGGGTGTAGCTTGAGACGGACGCCGAAGTGGCGGATCGATTGGGCCGGCTCGATGAAGGTGCGGCCGACGTAGTGGCTTCGGATCAGGCCGAGCTCGAAGGGGAGCCCCGCGGCTTCGGCGAAACCGAGCGCGGCGGCGACCCCGCTGTCGGGGACCGGAACCACGAGGTCGGCTTCGACCGGCTGGTCTGCGGCGAGGGCGTGGCCCATGCGCTTACGGGCGTCGTAGACACTGATCCCGTCGAATGTGGCGTCGGGGCGGGCGAAGTAGACGTACTCGAAGATGCACATGTGTCGGCGCTCCGCGTCCGTGCGAAACGGCCGGAGGCTCTGCAGCCCGGATTCGTTGATGAGGACCATCTCGCCTGGGTTGATGTCGCGGATGAACTCGGCGCCGATGAGCTGAAAGGCCGGCGGCTCCGATGCGATGACATACGCCCCGTCGAGCTTGCCCAAACACAACGGGCGGAATCCATACGGGTCGCGTACGGCGACCAGCTCATCGGGTGAGAGGAACACCAGCGAGTAGGCGCCTTCGACTTGATGCAGCGCATCGGCCACGCGGTCGACCGTCGTCTCGGCTTTCGAGCGCGCAATCAGATGCACGAATACTTCGGTGTCGCTGTCCGACGCGAAGATCGAGCCGTCCTTTTCGAGTTGGCGACGAAGCGCCAGGCCGTTGGTGAGGTTCCCGTTGTGGGCGACGGCGATGGAGCCGTGGCCGCAGTCCACGGCGAGTGGCTGCGCGTTCTTGATGTGGCTGCCGCCCGCGGTGGTGTACCGAACGTGGCCGATGGCGCTACTTCCGGGCAGCTTGTCGAGCTGAGCGGCGGTGAAGACGTCTTGCACCAGACCCATCCCACGATGGACGAAGAGCTGCCCGCCGTGGCTCGAAACGATGCCTGCAGCCTCTTGCCCGCGATGCTGCAGGGAGTGCAGGCCCAGGTACGCGAGGTTCGACGCCTCTTCGGCCCCAAACACCCCAAACACCCCACATTGATCGTGAAAATGATCGTCGTCTATCTCGAACACCGCGCCTTCATAGCGCCGGCGCCACCTCCCGTCCATAACCCGCGCATGGCCTCCGTTCAGGCGTGCGCTAGAGACCACCGGTCGGGATGCCGCGGGTATTGAAGCGAATCGAATCGGTCGTTCCTCGGAAGGCGTCTGGCTATGGCGGCAAGGCTCGTGGCCTGGCCGCCCTTGCCCGAGCCGGCTTCCCGGTCCCGGCGGCCTACGCGATGCCCGGCTGGGTCGGTGACTCGTTTTGTTCGAGCGTGCTCGAGATCGAGGACCGCCCACGGGCGCTGCTGAACGCCCCACACGTGCCGGACACGCGCCTGCGGTCCATCCAGGAGCGTGTCCGGGAAGCCACCCTTCCACAGGACGTCGTCCGAAGCGTGAGCGATGCGCTGCTCGCCATGACGGATGAAGGCGCAATCGGATTCGCGGTTCGGTCTTCTGCCATGCACGAGGACCAAGAAGGTGCGTCCGCCGCTGGGATGCACTCGACGCTGCTCAACCTGACGCGCGAAGACGAGGTGCTCGACGCCATCAAGATCTGTTGGTCGAGCATCTTTCGCCCTCGTGTGCTTTCGTATTTGCGCGCCCTTGGCGACGACGTTCCTGCTTCGGTTGGCATCGTGCTTCAGGTCATGGTTCCGGCGGAGGTTTCCGGCGTTCTGTTCACCACGAACCCGCTTACCGGCGATGCGGGCGAGGTGGTCATCAATGCCGCGTACGGGCTCGGTTCGGCGGTCGTCGAAGGTCGCGTGACGCCGGACACCTATCGTGTCGACAAAGCCACTGGGCAGCTTCGCGATCAGATCATCGGCGCCAAGGCCATTCAAACCGTACTCGAACCGTCGGGCGGCGTCCGCGAGGCCGCCGTAGCCCGGGCCCGCCGTGAGAGTCCCGCGCTGAGCGAGCAGCAGCTCCTGCACTTGACGGACCTGGCCACCCGAATTGAAAGTCACTTCGGTGATGCCCGCGACGTCGAGTGGGGAATCTCCGAGCAGCACGTGTACGTCCTTCAAGCGCGGCCGGTCGTCCTCCCGAGCATGCGCAATCGCCGGGGCTCGCGACGTGACCGGCCATGGGACCGGCGAAAGCTCGTTTGGAGTAATGCCAATGTCGGAGAGGCACTCCCTGGCGTCGTCACGCCCTTTACCTGGTCTGTACTCAGCCAGTTCAGCGACCTCGGCTTTCGTCGCGCGTTCGGGGCGATGGGTTGCAGCGTTCCTCGCGATGCGGAGCTCGTGGGCGATTTCCGGGGACGCATCTACCTCAACCTGACCGAGTTCAGCTCGATCATGTCGCAGGTTCCCTGGATCCATCCGTCGACTTTGGTGCGGCTCGGCGGGGGTCAGTATGCCGCGGAGCTCGACGACGTCGTGGCTGAGCGCAGCTCGACCGGTTTCTTCTTGCGGTTGCCACAAACCGTGTCCCGGTACGCGCGAGAGAATTTCCGGCTTCAAGCGCGCATCGACGAGTTCGAAGAGTACTTTGCCGAAGAGCGCATGCGCATCAACGGCATCGACCCACGCCTTCTCGAACCGAGTGGCCTCGAGCGCATGCTTGGCGACGTCGAGCACCTCCTCGATGAGACTGGGTCGATCATGCTTACCGCGTACGCCAACCTGCTCACCGCCGTGCTCGTGCTGACCGGTCTCTTGCGGACGTTCCCGGGGACCCGCGGCTCGGGCTTTTATCGCGAGTTGCTCTCGGGCCTACAAGACGTTGCCAGTGCGCGCCCCGGACTCGTGTTGAGGCAGATCGCTGCGCAAGCGCGCCGAGAGCCCGAAGTGGCGGAGCGCATCCTCGACGCTGAGCTCTCGGATCTCACGGTGAGCGGTTTGCCGGCCGGCCGGACGCGGGATGCCCTTGGCCGTTTCCTCGAAGACTTCGGGTTCCGTGGCATTCGTGAGGCCGAGATTGCGGCGCCGCGATGGTCCGAGGACTCGACGCTCATGTTTGCCACGCTTCGCGCGCATCTCGCAGGGCCAGCGGACTCCGATGAACGCGACCGGGATTTGCAGGGGGTGCGCGAAGAAGCCGAGGCGCAGCTCAGGAGGAGTGTGCCGTTCCCGCTTCGGCCTTCTGTGACGAAGCTACTCGACGTGGTGCGACGTTTCACTCGGATGCGCGAGCATCTACGCGGTCACGTGGTCGAGGTGCTCGGAATGTTTCGTCGTGTTGCTCTCGAGGCGTCCCGCCGGATCGAGGCCCGAGAGCCCGAAGCAGGCCCGAACGCGGCATTTTTCCTGACGCTGGCGGAGGTGCGCCGCGTTCTGTACGACGACAACGAGCGGGTCGCCGTTCGTGTGCAACGGCGCCGCTTGGAGTACGAGCGCAATGAGACGCTGCCTGACCCGCCCAGCACCTTTGTTGGCTTTCCGCCCGACGATGCCGGCATCGAATCGACCGCGAAACGTTTGCGAGGCCTGGCGGCCAGTCGCGGCGTGGCCGAAGGCAAGGTACGGATTCTGCGTGATCCGTCTCACCTCACGGATTTCGAGCCTGGCGATGTGCTCGTCGTTGCGGCGGCCGACACCGGCTGGGCTCCGCTGTTTCTCACGGCGTCGGGCGTCGTAACCGAGCTCGGCGGTCCGCTTTCGCATGCGGCGATTATCTTGAGAGAGTACGGGGTGCCCGCCGTGGTCAATGTGACGAACGCCACGCGCGTGCTTCGCAACGGCGACTTGGTCCGCCTCGATGGTGACGCCGGCACGGTGGAGATCCTGGGTGGCTGACGCGCAAGATGCGGAGCCCGAGATCATCCACCACGACGAACGCTTGCTCATCGTTCACAAACCGCCGGGCTTACCGACGACCGCCCCGACCTCGACGGAGCTTTGCCTGGTTCGCTGGGTGCGCGATCGGTTTCCTGACATCCAAGCGCACGCCACGTCCCGGCTCGACTCCCAAGTGAGCGGCCTGGTGACCTTTGCGCTCGACCGAGACATCAATCGACACCTTCTCGATGCGCGGCGTGCCGGAACCTACGAGCGTGTCTACGTGGGGATCACGATCAACGCGCTGCCCGTCGAACAAGGGCAAGGGGAGTGGAGTTGGCCGATCTCGATCGACCCGCGCAATCCCAAGCGGCGCGTCGTGGGGCTCGGGCGCGGCACGCGTGAAGCTCGGACCCGCTACGAAGTGGCTGCGGGCACGCCGAGCGCTACACTTCTTCGGCTCAGGCCGCAAACGGGTCGGACCCACCAGCTCCGTGTGCACGCAGCGGAAGCCGGTGCGCCGTTGTTCGGCGACTCGCTGTACCAGGGAGAGCGACGCAAGGTCTTGCCCGATGGGCGCGTTGTTACTGCCCGGCGGGTGATGCTTCACTGCGCCAGCGTGAGCTTCCCACCCCTACTGGGTGAGCGCATGCGCTTCGAGGCGCCGCCGCAGCCCGACATGAAGCGGGTATGGCGAGAGCTTGGTGGGTCCGCTGCGGACCTTCAGTTCTGACGCTTGGGCGAGAATTTCGTGCCAGGCGCCTCGTCCTTCGGCCTGTTGAAATGGGCCTCGAGCTCTCGATGCAGAATCTCGAGCACGTCTTCTTGCAGCCCGAGCGGGTGGCGAATGAGACGCTCGATGTTGCGCTGGTACACGAACAGGCGCCGCTGGTCTTCTCCACCGGCGGTGGTGGCCATCTCGTCCAACAGTAGCGGGGTGCGCGGGTCGACGCCCTCGGCGACCACCTCGAGCCCGGGTAGGTCGGTCACCATGATCAGATTGCCCTCGAGCCGCTGCGCCAGCTCGGCCGGCAAGTCGCGCAACGCCGCTTGCACGATTTTCTCGAAACGCGCGTGGGTAGGCGACCACGGTGGGCGCGGCAGAAGGCCGTCGAGATGTCGGGTCTTGAGGAAGGCGAGAGGTGCCTCGTCGGTTCGCCCCTGCCGATCGCGCAGCAGGCCGAGGTAGTACAACACATCCGGCGATGCGTCGGAGCGCGCAGCCGCTTGCTCGATCAGAGTCGCTGCCTGCTCGGTCTGTTCGAGCTCGAAATGAGCCCGACCGATCAGGAACTCGAGCTGCTGGTTTTCGAAGGGGCCCTCGGGGAGTCCCATCAGCAGCTCGGCGGCCGCCGCTCGGTCGCCTTGCTGCAGCAAGGCGTCGACCTTGAGCACGGAGGCATCGGCGATGTCGTCCGCCGTCTGGCAACTCTCGAGGGCCTGGTCGAGGATCCGAATCGCCTCGGCAAAGCTTCCGAGGGGGTGGATCAGGAGCTCGGCGGCGTTGAGCATGGCCTCGAGGTAGTGCTCATCGAGGTCGATGGCCTGACGGTAGGATTCGAGCGCCATGTCGAGGTTGCCGTTGGCGGCATGGATGTACCCGATGAGATTGTGCGCATCGGGCGAGTCACCGTCGAGCTCCAGGGTCTGCTCGGCCGAGGCCATCGCGCCGTTCAAATCCCCCTGGGTGACCAGCTCCCAGCCGCGGTCGAGATGAGCGCTCAGGCGGCCCATGAATCCTTCGTTTTGTTCCGACATCGGTTAGCCCCGAAACTTACGTG
>JAUXFZ010000359.1 GCA_030622585.1 Myxococcales bacterium | reverse complement strand
GCGGCATTTGGACTGGCATTCGCGCTGCTGTCCCTGGCTGTCACCGGCATCGCACCCTTCGAGCGCTTCTTCAATTACTTGCTTCCACGGCTCATATCGGGAGAGGCGTTTTCGTTTGTCACCGATGCCCTCGTGATCACCACGAACCTCTCCGTTCCCGGCACCGTGTGGAAGCTCGATTTCCTGGGCGTCGAAGGCGGGAGCTCGATGCTCGGCCCAGCTTCCACGGTCTACACGGTGTTCATTCTGATCGCGACGTGGTTCGCCGCGCGCCTCGAGCTTGATCGCATGGGCCGAGCGCAAGTCTGGCTGGCGCTCGTGGTCGTCGCGTCGCTGCGCAGCCCGCTGCTGCCGATCTACGGCGTCGCCCCCGTTCTATGGCTCATGAGCCTCCAGCTCGACCGTGTCGACACTGTCAAGGGTTTGGTATGGTTTGGTGTGAGCTGGTTCTTCATCAGCAGCGTCCCGCCCGCGCCCAACCCAGTGGTGACGATCGCGCTGTACGGCGTTGCCCAAGTCGCACTGCTGTACTGGGTGCTCAAGGCTCTGGTGGGCAATCGCGCCCTCACCCCAGCCCCTCCATTGCCCTAGAGAGGATCAACCACCATGCGCCCTCGTATCATCCACGTTGCAGACGATTTTCGGAACATTCGAGGCTCGTTCAAGATCGGCGGTGTCGTCGATATCGGGACGCAAGCCTCGCTCGTGCGGCAGAGTAGCGGCAAGTTCGTCTTTCTCGATTCCTACACCTTCAGCGGTGAGGTCCAGCGCGAAGTGCTCGAACTGACGAACGGCGGGGCCGACGTCGAAGCGATTCTCAACGTGCACCCCTTCCATACGGTCTTCGCACGCAAGATGCATGAGCGGTTTCCTCAGGCGAAGCTTTACGGCACCGCGCGTCACGCATCGCGGTTCCCCGAGCTCCCCTGGGAAGCGCTTCGAACCGAGGACCCGGAGCTGCACGCCTTGTTCGCCGAGGACTTCGACTTCTCCGTGCCGCGCGGCGTCGATTTCATCTCTTCGAACGAGAACGTGCATTTCTCTTCGGTGCTTGTTCTGCACCGCGCATCGAAGACGATTCACGTAGACGACACGCTCATGTACGTCCGACTGCCGCGACCGATGCGCGTGATCGGGCTCCCAGACGCGATGAGCTTCCACCCCACACTAGCCAAGGCGCTAGAGAAGAGGGCGGGTGCCGCGGGCGACTTCCGGGGTTGGGCCGAAGAGCTGGCCGAACGCTGGCCGGACGCCGAGAACCTGTGCGCGGCACACACTGCGACCCTCGTCGCGCACAAGAACGAGGGCGCCTCGATACACACGCGCCTGCTGACGGCTCTCGGTAAAGTAGAGGGCAAACTGGCCGCACACGAACGGAAATACGGGTAGCGGAATACCTTCAGGCCTGCGGGCCCATGGTGACGGACCATCGAACTATTCGCCGCGTTTCGACGTGCATCTCGACGGCGTGGTTCGAGACGCGAGGCGCGGCGAAGAGGATTCTTGCGTCCGAAGGGTTGAAAGTCTCGAGTGTTGCCGGCCGCGCCGCCATCGCGGAGGGGCTGGGCGTGACTTACGTCGAATAGGCCCACCCAGCCTCAATTGACACACAGGATACGTGGACACATAATCCGTGTATGGGTCAAAATCTCACGATCTCTGTTGATGAGGACCTCCTGCGCCGGGCTCGGGCGCTCGCCCGCAAGCAGGGGACGAGTTTGAACGCCCTCCTGCGAGGCTACCTCGAAACTCTCGTCGGGCAGCAACCAGGAGAGGCGGTGGCCGATGAGTTGCTAATGCTGATGCACGAGCATGGTGGCCGGTCTGGTGGCCGCAAAATCCAGCGGGACGAGTTGTACGAGGACCGTCTTGGCTGAGCGCGTGTTTATAGACACCAACGTCATCGTCTACGCAGATGACCTCGATGCAGAAGCCAAGCGCGAGCAGGCCCAGGCCATCCTCCACCAGGTGTTCATCGACGGTAGCGGCGTCGTATCGACCCAGGTCCTTCAAGAATTTTTCGTCGCCGCCACACGCAAGCTCGGCGTGGCCCCCGAAATCGCTAGACGCAAGGTAGAACTCCTCGCCCGACTCGACGTCGTGGGCGTGCAGCCTTCCCTCATTCTCGATGCAATCGATCTGCACCGACTCCACTCGCTCAGCTTCTGGGATGCTCTCATCGTGCAGGCGGCGGCTGCCTCCGGTTGCACGCGTCTACTGACAGAGGATTTGCAAAGCGGCCGCAACATCGCCGGTGTGCGAATCGAAAATCCCTTCGTCTAGACCACGTTGACGCCAAGGCCCACACGCGCCTCGCCATGGTGGGCCGAACCAGCTAGTCTCGCGAACTTGGGAGGCCTCCATGGTTCCGGATGAGAGTATGGCGTACGCCATGGCAACTTGGGCTCGCTTCAATGCGGATGTTTCCGATGATCTGCTTCGCGCCCTGTCTGCCGCGTTCGCGTTGGTGGCGGTCGCGGACGGCGAGCTTGCGGAATCGGAAGTCGACGAATTTGTCGATCTGTTGCGAAGAAAAGCGGATGTCTTTGCTGGCATTGACTTCCACGAGCTCGAGCGGGCCTTTCGGGACCTGACCGATTCGTTGATCGCCGACCCGGAACAGGGTCGGGTGCGCGCGTGTGAGTGCATCGCTCGCATGAAGGGGGACGCTGACAAGTGCGAGCTCGTCCGCAGTGGTGCTGCCATCGCGCTCGCGGCGGATGGCCTCGTGCGGGCGCCGGAGCAAGCCGCCATGCAAGACATCTGCGCCGCTCTCGGCCTCGAAACCGTTACCTGATCAGGTGCGCTCGGTAGCGACGGCTAGTCGTCGACCCGGTCGGTACCGGGCAGTTCGAGGATCACGTCCTTGCCGTACGCGGTGGATGGGGTTTGGAAGCCCGGCGTGTGCTGGCCGCTACAAATCTTCTGGGCGATCATCAAGGACATCCGCGCCGTCAACGTGTACCCCTCCGGCGTGCGCAAGCGCGACACAGCGGTTTGGCCGTCCGCCGCTCTCACTTCACCCCAAAGCTCGTTGTGCGCGGTCGCGCGCGCCGCGTCATCCGGTCCTGCGGGGCCGGCCTCGATGCGCTTCTTGATCATGTTCTGGACAGGGCGTGTTCCGAGAAGCGGGAGCAAGGGCCTCACGAGGCGCAGCATGCGCGCCGGCCGTTTTGGGACGCCGGTGTAGACCAGAATGTTCGGGATACCCGTGCTCCTGTAGGCCGTGACGACGTCTCCCCACGGAATCGTCATGCAGTGTGCTGGGCGGCCGTCGCCGAAGTCGATCATGCGAGTCTTCCACGCTGTGGGGACCTGCTCTAGCTTGCCATCTCGACGAATCGTGCCGCCCCGATGGATGTTTTCAGCCATCGTCTTCGCAGTGCCGTGGGAGACTCCGCCGCCCCGGCCGCGAAACGCGAGCTCGAGGTGCGTTGCCCCGGGGCAGCGCGACTTCAGATGTGCGGCGAGACAATCCGAAGGGACCACATCGAAGCCAGTTCCTGGCAGCAACATGATGCCTGCGCCCTTCGCTTCGTCGTCCATCGCCCACAGGCCTTCGTACACCTCGGCCTCTCCGGTGATGTCGGTGTAGTGCGTGCCGGTGTCGAGACACGCACGCGCCATCGCCTCGTAGGTGTGCGCGAACGGCCCCGCGCAATGGATCACGACGTCCACGTCGCGAAGCGCGCTCCGAATCGAGTCGGGGTTCGACAGGTCGGCGGGCACGTAGTCGAAGCCGTGTCTCTCTGCTTGTTCCTGAAGCCGATCCGAGTTGCGGCCGGACAGCACCACGTCGACGCCGTCTTCCTTCGCGAAGCGTGCGATCAAGTCGCCGGTGTATCCGTACGATCCGTAAACGAGAATCTTGCCAGGCATGATGAGGTGCTCCTTCTAACACGGACTGCGCCGTGACCCACAGGCGCGGTGCTCTTGGGCCGGGCTGCGACCCAGATGGGTCATGGTGCCGTCGTTTTGGCGCTTTCGCGGGTTGACGTGCGAGCGTCCGGTGGGCACTTTACGGGAAATC
>JAUXFZ010000009.1 GCA_030622585.1 Myxococcales bacterium | reverse complement strand
GAGCTCACGCTCGATCAAACACGTGGTGGTTCTCGGTGCCAATGGCGCGATGGGCCTTGGAAGCGGGGCGCTGTTCACAACAGCGGTACCCCGGGTGACCTTCTTGGCGCGAACCAAGGAAAAGGCAGACGGCGGACTTGCCGCAGCGGTGAAGATGGTGCGGTCGAGCACGGTGGCCCTGAGGGTCGATACCGGAAGCTACGATGCAGACTTCGATCGCGTGGTCGCAGAGGCGGACCTGATCTTCGAAGCGGTAACCGAGCAACTCCCGCTCAAGCAGGAGTTCTTCGACCGCATCGACAAAGTCCGCCGGCCGGATTCGATCGTCGCCACCGTGACCTCTGGGCTGTCGATCAATCAGCTTGCCGAGGGCCGGAGCGACTCGTTCCGAAAGCATTTCCTCGGGTTGCACTTTTTCAACCCGCCGAATGTGATCGTCGGCACGGAGTTGGTCGCCGGCAAAGATACCGACCCCAGGTTGGTCGATTTCATCGACGCATTCTGCACGCAGCGGCTCGGGCGCGCGATGGTGCGGACGGCGGACACGCCGGGCTTCGCAGGCAACCGGGTCGGCTTCAAGCTTCTAAACGAATGCGCGATCCTCGCCGAAGAGCACGGGCCGCTTCTCATCGACGAGCTGGTTGGTCCGTACACCGGCCGTGCGCTGACGCCGCTTGCGACGATCGACCTCGTCGGCTGGGACATCCACCGCGCGATCGTCGACAACATTTACGAGCTTGCTCCGGATGAGGCGCACGAGACGCTGAAGCTTCCGGGGTTCATGGCCGATTTGATGGCGAAGGGTGTGCTGGGTCGCAAGACCGGCGGCGGCTTCTTCGGTAAGGATGACGCGGGCGGGCGGATCGTCCTCGACCCCAAGACCCAAAATTACGTGGCAAAGTCCTCTCTCTCGCGACCGGACCTCGGCTTCATCGACGAGATTTCGAATCTGCACCGCGTGGGACGCTACGTCGACGGCATGCGCGCCTTCGCAGCCGCCACGGGGCCATACGCGGCCATCGCGCAGAAGGTGATCGCCGGATACATCAGCTACTCGTTCCACCGAGTCGGCGAAGTGACCGACGACATCTCCGGGATCGACCGCATCATGGGCTACGGCTTCAACTGGGCGCCACCGAGCGTCTTGGTCGACACCATCGGGCTCAAGGCGACCATCCAGATGATCGACAAGGCAGGCCTTCCCGTGCCGCCCGCACTTGCAAACGCCCAAGAGGGCACAACGTTCTTCGATGACCCACAGGTCAACGTGGGTAAGTTCTTCGTCGCCGCGTGAGCGAAAGGTTTTGGTGAAAAAGATGGCACAGATTCCAGAAGTTTACGTTCTCGGCGGCTACCAAACGGACTTTGCTCGTAACTGGAGCAAAGAGAAGAAGCACTTCGTCGCCATGATGCGCGAAGCGGTGCTTGGCGCGCTCGAAGAGACCCAGATCGAACCGAGCGAGATCGACGTGGCTCACACGGGCAACTTCGCCGGAGAACTCTACAGCAAGCAGGGGCACCTCGGCGCGTTCTTCTTGGAGATCGACCCGGCGTTCAGCGGCCTTCCCACCGCGCGCCATGAGGCCGCGTGCGCGTCGGGAAGCATCGCGCTCCTGGCGGCCTCGGCCGAGATCGAAGCAGGGCGTTACGACTTGGCCTGCGTCGTCGGTGTCGAGCAGATGAAAAGCGTCGGTCCAGGCGAAGGTGGCGATTTCCTCGGCACCGCAGCTTGGTACGAGCTCGAGGCCAAGGGCGTCGAGTTCCCGTTCCCGAAGCTCTTCGGCAAGCTCGGCGACGAGTACGATAAGCGCTACGGCCTCAAGGACGAGCACCTCGCCATGATCAGCACGATCAACTACGCCAACGCGAAGCTCAACCCGAACGCGCAGACCCGCACCTGGTACATGAACTACGAGCACGCGATGAGCCGCGACGAGTTCAACGGCACCATCGGCGGCCGCATCCACATCTCGGACTGCTCCCAGGTGACCGACGGCGCCGCCGCAATGTTGGTGGCTTCACCCGAGTACGCCAAGAAGTGGGCGGACCGGGTCGGTGTCCCGCTCGAATCGATCCCCCGCATCAAGGGCTGGGGACACAACACGGCGCGCATTCGTTTCGATGACAAGATCGCCGAGAGCGCCAACTCCGAGTACGTCTTGCCGCACGTTCGCAGCACGGTCACCTCGGCCCAGAAGCGGGCCGGCATCGCGGACACGAGCGGCATCGACGCAATCGAAACCCATGACTGCTTCACCACGTCCGAATACATGGCGATCGACCACTTTGGCCTGACCGCCCCCGGTGAAAGCTGGAAAGCGATCGAGGAAGGCGTCATCGCCTTCGACGGCAGCACCCCGATCAATCCGAGCGGCGGCCTCATTGGAGCCGGGCACCCGGTCGGCGCCACCGGCGTCCGCCAGGTCCTCGACTGTCACAAACAAGTCACCGGCAAGGCAGGCGACTATCAAGTCGAAGGCGCCAAAAACGTCCAAACCCTGAACATCGGCGGCTCCGGCACCACCAGCGTGAGCTTCATTCTCGGAACCTGATGTGAGGCACCGGGGTCTGCGGACCCCGGTGGAACCTCCCCCTAGTGCATGTTAAGAGGGCGCCATGCGGTATTCGCGGGCGTTCGTTCCAACGCTGAAGGAAGTTCCCAAGGAGGCGACGATGCCTTCGCATGTGCTCATGCTTCGCGCTGGGTACGCCCGGATGGTGGGATCCGGGATCTATGAACTGCTGCCTCTAGGGACGCGGGTCCTCCACAAGATCGAGCAGATCATTCGTGAGGAGATGGACGAGGCGGGGGCGCAAGAGCTTCTCATGCCGACGTTTCTCCCCAGTGAGTACTTCAAGGAGACGGGGCGATGGGACGTGTACGGCCCCACCCTTCTACGCGTCAAGGACCGCAAGGGCGGCGAGTACCACCTCGCACCGACCCACGAAGAGATCGTCACGGACCTCGTGCGGCGCGAGATCAAGAGCTATCGGCAACTCCCGCTGAACTTGTACCAGATACAGCTCAAGTACCGCGACGAACCGCGTCCTCGTGGGGGGCTGCTGCGCTGCCGCGAGTTCATCATGAAAGACGCGTACTCTTTCGATGTGTCGGAGGAGGCCGCGCTAGAGAGCTACGCGCACATGCGCGCGACGTATCACCGCATCTTCAAGCGACTCGGTCTCGACTATCGGGTCGTCGAGGCCGACAGCGGCGCGATCGGCGGCAAGCTGAGCGCGGAGTTCCAGGTTCTCGCACAGACGGGCGAAGACTGGATCGTCGCATGCGGCGCTTGTGACTATGCCGCCAACGTCGAGGTCGCCCAGGCAGGCCGTGCCGCGCCGCCCGCGAGCGAATCAAGCGAGGCGGCGTCGCTCGAGAAGGTCGAAACCCCCGACACGCGCTCGATCGACGAGGTGGTGTCCTTCTTTGGCGCTGAAACCACGGCAGCCCACACCCTGAAATCGCTCCTCTACGTCGCCGGCGAGGAGGTGGTGTTGGCGATCGTTCGAGGAGATCACGAGGTCAACGAGATTGGCCTCGCCCGACACCTCGGTGTCGAAGAAGTCGTACTCGCGGCGGACGGCGCCGTGAAAAGAGCGACCGGCACCGAGATCGGCTTCGTCGGCCCCGTGGGATTCACCGGGCGCATCATTGCGGATCCGGACGCGGTTGCTGTACCGAACGCCATCACCGGAGCGGGAGAAACCCCGTACCACTACAAGAACGTCAATCATGGCCGGGACTTCGAAGCAGAGGTCGTTTCGATTCGCCAGGCCGCGTCCGGCGACCCTTGCCCCAACTGCACCGGCACGCTCGACCTCTACCGAGGCATCGAAGGTGGGCACATCTTCGTCCTCGGGACGCATTACACGGACAAGATGAATGCGGGCTTCCTCGACGAGGAGGGGAGTAGCCGCTCGATCGTCATGGGCTGCTATGGCATCGGCGTCACCCGCCTGATCGCCGCCATCATCGAGCAGCATCACGACGAGCACGGTATTCGCTGGCCGCTGAACGTCGCCCCGTACCAGGTGATCATCACCCCGATTGGCAAAGACGAGGCGCCCCTCGCGAAAGCCACCGAACTTTACGACTCGCTTCGTGCCGAAGGCGTGGAAGTCCTTCTGGACGACCGATCCGAGCGACCGGGAGTCAAGTTCAAGGACGCCGACCTGCTCGGGATCCCCGTGCGGATCACGGTCGGGTCACGCGGCCTGAAGCAAGGCACTGTCGAGCTCAAGAAGCGGACCGACAGCGAGTCCCAGGATGTTCCCGTCGATGGCGCGGCCGCCGCGGCGCGCGCCGCGTTGGCAGAGCTCGGGGCCTGAGCCCATGCCGCGCTACGACGACGCCTACGAAACCGCGAAGTGGCGCACGCTGTGGCTGATGATCGGCTTCGCTGTGCTCGTCGGAGTCGGCATTTTCACGGTCCTGCGACCTGAGCTCGAGGACGAGCCCCAGCCGGAATCCGAGGGGTCTCCGGCCCAAATCGGAGCCGACGAAGAGCCACAGGGCGGGGAGTCTCTGCAAGAATGAAGCGCGGGCGGCCCCATTACGTATAAAGAGGCGTGTCGGCAACTCAACCTTTGCGTCCCACTTCACAAATTGGTCACCCTGTAGGGAGCGTGGCTCATCGCGGACTCATCGCAGTGGCGTTCGCGGCGGTGCTCCTCGCATCGCCTCCTGCGTCGGTCTACGCATCGCCCGACGTGCCGATGTGCATCGCGGGTCAACCGCAGGTCAGCGTTGCGCCGATCGAGCTGATTCGGTGGCGTGCTCCCATGTGCGGGCCGCACCTGAGCATGCTCCGTGTCGCGGACGCCCAGCCCACCCAAGCGCGCGCGATCGAAGCTTATCGTGCCGCTCTTCGGCAGATCGTGGCGGCGAACTACGAGGAGGCGCGCCTACAACTCGACCTGGCCTATCGGGGGCTCCCACAGATCAACGACCACATCGCCCTGCGGAGCGCCCGCCTCGAGCTCCTTCGGGGCCAGCCGGGCAGAGCGATCGAGTTCTTCACGGAGGCGGCGCAGAGCCCTCATGCGACCGTTCGGGTCGAGGCGAGCTTCGGTCAGGTACTCGCCCTCCTTCGCGCGGGCGACCCGACCGCCGACCAAGCCCTCCGGGACCTGCTGTGGGCCTACCCCGCGATGCCCAATCGCGGGGCGCTTCTGTTCGAGCACGCCCAATACCTGCTCCGTCAGTCGCGGTACGACGAGGCAATCGCGGTGATGCACAGCGTCCGCGTCGAGCACCCCGGGAGCCACATCACGCCATGGGCCGAGTCCGAGCTCACTCGCCTCCGGACGCTCGGCCACGAGACGCCTTCGATGACCGACGAAGAACTCGTGCGTCGGGCGCGTCAGCTCGTACGCACCGGCCCGCTCCCGGAGGCGAAGGCCACGGTGGCCCAGCTCCTCGACACCTCGCTCACGGGCCAGCAGCACGCAGAGGTTCACTACCTCGCTGGGCGCCTCGCGCGCGACGCGGGTCGCTGGAAGGCGGCGGAGACCTATCTTCGAACCGCTCAGTTGTTTCCCATCGACAACCCAGCGACGGCTAGACACATCGAGCAGCGGGCGAACGACATGGCGGCAACCACCGCCGCACGCGAGCCTGACCAAGCTGCGCGACAGCTCACGGCGCTCCGCGCGGGCCGCGCGAACGCGTCGATCGCGTCAAGCCGACTCGTGGACATGATCCGCGTGGCTTCCGCCGCCGGAGTCGTAGGAGAGGTCGACGGCATTCTCGTCACGCTGGGCGCACGACCCGGAATCCCGACGGCGGTGCTTTTCGACGCCGCGATGACCGCCGCCGGAACAGGCAACGAAGATCTGATCATCGAGGTGCTGCAAGACGTCGCGAGGCGTCCCGACTCCCGCTACCGGGCAGCCACCCTCTACCATCTGGCTCGAGCGCACGAACGCGCCGAAAGGCCCGCCCAGGCGATCCTGTTTTTCGCTCAGGCGAAGTTGACCGCGGAACAAAGCGGAGACCCCTACTACGCGCTTTGGGCGGACAATGGCCTCGGGCGGGTGGAGCGTGGCGATCATGACTCCAGCGAGGAGGGCCTCGCCAATGCGAAGGAGCAGACGGCCCCGCCGCCTCCCCGGGCGTCCGACCGAGCACTCGCCAAGCAGCTCGAGCCCATCGGTGCGCTTCACCGGGATAGCTATCCATGGGTTGCTCGCGCAGCGACCTTGCTACAGGTCGGCGAACGCGAGGCCGCCACCGCCGAGCTTTTCGAGACCTACCTGACCTGGCGCCACGCCCTCGGCAGACCCATCGCGAGGGCGGGACTGGCCTGCGTGGCCCGCGCCGACAGCCGAAGGCACGAACCCATCGCGACCGATGTTCGTGCCGCGCGCCGCGAGCTCTCCGACGAGGACCGCGCCACGCTTGCCGCAGTCGCCGCAATGCTTGGCGACACGGGGACAGCCGGCGGGTTCTTGGGAGCAGGCTTCATCGACACCTTGCCGCGAGCATACGAATGGCTCGCGGTCCCCGCCGCCAAGCGATACGGACTCGACCCAAACGTTCTGCTTGCGGTCATGCGCGTCGAGAGCGCTTATCAGAAGCACATCGTGTCGTACGCGGGTGCCGTGGGCCTCATGCAGATCATGCCGCGCACGGGACAACTGATCGCGCACACCTTGGGCCACGACGATTTCACGCCAGCCGACCTTCTCGACCCTAGCCTCAATCTCGAGTTCGCAGCCTGGTACCTGAGCTCCTTGATTCGCCGGTTCGACGGACGGCTCCCGCTCGCCATAGCCGCCTACAACGGTGGGCCCCACAACGTTCGACGCTGGATTCAGGAGAACGCGGACGGAACGCCCCTCGACGTATTGTTGGAGCGGATTCCCTTCACTCAGACCCACCGCTATGTTCGCAAGGTGCTGGTGCACTACGAAGCGTACCGGCGGCAGCGCGGGCTATCGATGCCCCAGCTATCGGTCCAACTGCCACCTCAGCGGGTCGATCCGCTGGCGTTTTGAGGGGGCAGCGGTGTCGGAACAGGTAGATGCGGTCGTAATCGGGGCTGGGGTCGTGGGCCTCGCGTGTGCGCACGCGCTCTGTCAGAAGCTCGATTCCGTGCTGGTCATCGAGCGCGAACTTGGGCCCGGCCGGGAGATGTCGAGCCGCAATAGCGGCGTGATCCACGCTGGAATCTACTACCCGAATGACTCGCTCAAGACGCGCTTGTGCATCGAAGGAAACCGGCGACTCTACGAATGGTGTGAAACTCATGACGTGCCGCACCAACACACGGGCAAGCTGATCGTCGCGACGAGCCCACACGATGAGGAGCGCCTTCAGGCGATCGCTCGCCATGCCAAAGAGGTGGGCGCCGGGGACCTGCGGCTCATGACCGGGTCGGAGGCGCGTCGGCAAGAGCCCGAGCTACGCTGCGCACTCGCTCTGCACTCCCCGACCTCCGGTGTCGTTGACGTCCACGAGCTCATCGCGAGCCTGGTCCGAGAGATCAAGAAGGCCGATGGCACGCTCGTGTACCACACCGGAGTCGAAGCAATTCGGAAGTCCTCGGATGGATGGATCGTTCGGACCGTCGACACAACGGGAAGCGAAGCCGAGCTGCACACAAAACGGATCGTGAACGCCGCCGGACTGTCTGCGCTCGACGTCGCCGCCAAGTCGGGGCTCGTGGACGAGCAATGCCCCTGGCGCCTGCACCCGTGCAAGGGATCGTACTTCGCCCTCGGCGCCGGAGCGCCACCCACGCGCAACAGTCTGCTCTACCCACTGCCCGAAGGGGGTGGCCTGGGGGTGCACATCACGGCCGACATCTCCGGTGCGCGGCGTGCTGGCCCAGACGCCGAGTTCGTCGACGTCATCGATTACTCCGTCGACGAGGCGCGAGCCGAGCAGTTCGCCGAAGCCGTCGCGCGCTACCTCCCGGCGATTCGGCCCGAGCACCTGACGCCGGACTATAGTGGAATCCGCCCAAAGCTCGTCGGCCCCGCCGGCGGTTTCGCAGACTTCGTGATCGCCGACCCGGCCTCACAACCCGGGGTGATCCACCTGATTGGCATCGAATCTCCAGGGCTTACGGCTTCCCTTGCCATCGGCGCACGGGTGTCCGATGTGATGGGCTAGGGGTTGCGCTCCCGCCTCCGGGTATGCATAACCCCGCCCTCAAAAGGAGTGTCATGAGTCATCGAGTCTTGATCATCGGCAGCGGACCCGCGGCCCACACCGCAGCCATCTACGCGGCACGTGCTGAGCTGAGCCCCGTGCTTTTCGAGGGCTTCATGGCAGGTGGTGTTGCCGCCGGTGGCCAGCTGACCACCACGACGGACGTCGAGAACTTCCCCGGCTTCCCCGAGGGCATCATGGGGCCGGACCTGACCGATCGTTTTCGCGCGCAGTCGGAACGGTTCGGAACCACGATCCATACGGAGACCGTGAACGAGATCGACTTCTCGAGCCGCCCCTTCCGTTTCAAGGCGGACGCGCAGGAAGGCAGCGCCGACTCGGTCATCATCGCCACAGGCGCCACCGCCAAGCGCCTCGAGATCCCCGGGGCCGGCGACGGCGAGCTCTGGCAAAAAGGCATCTCGGCCTGCGCCGTGTGTGATGGGGCGCTGCCTGCGTTCCGCGATCAGCCGCTCGTGGTGATCGGCGGAGGCGACTCCGCGGTCGAAGTGGCTTCTTTCCTGACGAAGTATGGTTCGACTGTATACATCGTTCATCGCCGCGACGAGCTACGCGCCTCGAAGATCATGCAGCAGCGGGCGCTCGACAACCCGAAGATCGAGATGCTCTGGTCAAGCGTCGTGACGCAGGCCAAGGGCACAGATTTCCTCGAAGCCGTTCGCGTCAAGGACCTCAAGACCGGCGAGGAACGCAATCTCCCGGCAGCAGGGCTCTTCTTTGCCATCGGCCACACGCCGAACACCGCGTTCTTGAATGGCCAGATCGACACCGACGAGCAGGACTACATCGTCACCAAGCCCGATTCGACGCAGACCAACATCCCAGGGGTCTTCGCCGCAGGCGACGTACAAGACAAGCAGTGGCGTCAGGCAATCACCGCCGCCGGCAGCGGGTGCATGGCCGCCCTAGAGGTTGAACACTTCCTAGCGGCCAATCCCTAAGAGGGCTCAACGGCGGAGGTTGGGGGCTTGCCGTTGCCGTTTCGGCGGTCACGGCGCTCTTGTTTGCGCCGCACGGCGTCTGCACGCCGCTCTTTGGTCTTGCTCGAGGGCACACGCCCTGCATGTGCGGGCTGCTCTCGGTGGTGCTCGTCGAAGGCGCCGGGCTGCATGCCGAGCTCGAAGAACGCCACCTCGCGCTTGGCCCGCTCACCGACGCGCAATGGAACGAGTGCCGCCCCTACGCCAGCGCCAACGTAGACGGCGCCCTTTGGGTCCTCGGTGCCACGGGAACCGTACAACCCATGGATGTACTTGTGGCCGGCAAGCTTGCCGACCGACAGTTCGTGAAGCCGCGCGACCGTCACTTGGCCGGCATGCGTATGGCCCGAGAACACGAGTGGCACCCCAGCCTCCCAGAGCGCATCGGCTTCTTCGGCGATGTGCGAAAGCCCGATCACGGGCTGGTCCGGGCGCAGGCCCTTCAGCGCGGCGTGCCGATCGGCATGTCCGGTGTACGCGTCGTCCAGGCCGAGAATTTGCAGCGGCTGATTCCTGATCGTGATCGTGGTGTGCGCGTTGTCGAGTACCTCGGCGCCACCCCGTCGAAGCGCCTCTCGTACGGGTTGCGCCCCCGCCCAGTGGTCGTGATTTCCGAGGACGGCGAACACAGGCGCGTCGATCTTGCTGATCACGTCGGTTAGGTCGGCGAGGTACACCTGGCTGTGGCACACGAAGTCACCGCTGATGACGACGATGTCCGGCTTACCGGCGTTCGTCATCGATACCGCGTCGTACTGCACCTCCATCGGCGTGACGCGGCCGACGTGCAAATCGGTTAGGTGTCCGACGCGCAGGCCCTCGAGGTGCTCGAGAAAGCACTCCGGCCCCGCAAACCTCCGAATACGAAACCGGCGCGACGTATCGTGCCAAGGATCGCGCTCGCGCAACAGCGTCTGCCGAAATTTCCGAAGCCCTTCGATGGTGGCGAACCGGCTCATATCCACACCAATGTAATCATTTCGCTCAATGCCCGCACGAACCTCGGGGCGGGCTTTTTCGCGTCAATCTCGAAACGGGCACGTCTGGGCCCTGAGAGCGGCGCTGGTTGTTCTTGCGGCGAAACCGCCAGACGACGTAGGCGCCGGCGGCCGCGACGATCAACCCTGCCATGAATGGCTGCCACGGCATACCCGAACCCTACCTGAAACCCTACCCGAAACCCAAGAGCTGGCCGCCCTGATAGACGGCCAAAGAGGCCATGTAGGCGAGCGCCGTCATGTACGAGAACAGGAACAGGGGCCACTTCCAAGACCCGGATTCCCTTCGAACGACCGCGAGCGTGCTCATGCACTGACAGGCGAGCAGGAAGAAGACCATGAGAGAAATGCCGCTGAGAGGGGTCATCACAGGGGTGCCGTCCGCGTGGCGCGCGTCCCGCAGGGCTTGCCGGAGGGGTATGTTCTCCTCGTCCGCCTCGCCGAGGCCGAAGACCACGCCAAGCGTGGAAATGAAAACCTCGCGAGCGGCAAACGCACCGATAATCCCCACCCCAATCTGCCAGTCGAAGCCGATGGGCCGGAGCGCGGGTTCGATCGCGTGACCGAACCTGCCACCGAGGCTGTAGCCGAGCTGTTCCGCTGCCTCCTGCGAGTCGAGGGACCGGAGCGCTTCAGCCCTGTCGATTTCGGACGCCTCGGTCTGTTCGATCCGCTCGCGCTCTTCGGCGTAGTGGTCGGCGATGTCTGCCGATTTCGGAAACGACAGGAGAGCCCAAAGCAGGATGGTCATCGCCAAGATGATCGTCCCCGCATCGACGAGGAAGACGCGCAACCGGCGCCACGCGTTGATCCATAGGATCTGCGCAGAGGGCCACCGGTACGGCGGCATCTCGAGCACGAATGTCGGCGCAGGACCGGGGAGCACGGTGCGGCCGATGACCGCAGCCGCCGCGAGCGTGACCAGGACCGACAACGTGTACATCGAGAATAGCGCAACCGCCCCAGCGCTGAACCAACCGAGCGACTGTCCCGCGAAGACGGTGCCGACGACGAGGATGTAGACGGGAAGTCGGGCACTGCAGGACATCAGGGGAAGCGCCAACATCGTGACCAAGCGATCCCGGCGACGTTCGATCGTGCGCGTGGCCATGACGGCAGGGATCGCGCAAGCGAACCCGGACAACAGTGGAACGAATGCCTTTCCGTGCAGTCCCACCCCTTTCATCACGCGATCGATCACGAACGCGACGCGCGCGAGGTAGCCCGAGTCCTCGAGAAATCCGACAAAGAGGAAAAGCATCAGGATCTGAGGGGCAAATACGATGACGTTCCCGACACCCGCGATGATGCCCTCGACAACCAGGTCTTGGAGCACCCCCGGGGGAAGCACCATGGTGGCTTGTGTCTGTATCAGCCCCGTGAAGCTCTCGATCGCGGCGATCAGTGGCTCGGCCCCGGCGAAGAGCGCCTCGAACATGCCGAGCATCACGGCGGAGAAAACGACGAGCCCGGCGACCGGATGCGTCAGCACGCGGTCGATGCGTTCGCTCCACGACGGCCCCCTCTCCTGCGCAGAGCAGACCTCGCCCAAGGCGTCGTCGAGCCAGGCGTAGCGCGCAGAGATGATCTCCAGATCGATGTTACGGCCCTGCGCCTTGGCGGCCTCCCGAATCTCGTGGACGGCCCGCCGCACATCGTCGGGGATCCCGCGAAGAGTGTCTTCGCCGAGAGAAAGGAGGCACCAAAGCGCGAACGCGCGTGTCTGGCTCGGAGCGGTCTCAGGGCGCCATTGGGCGACGACTGGAATGAGCTTCGCCACGTCGGCTTCGAGCCTTGGCGGGTAGGCGACCTCCACCCGTTCTGCGCCGCTGCCGCCCCCGATCTCCTTGTCGAGGGCAGCGAGCAGAGCATCCAAACCGCGCCGCTTAGTGGCGACCACCGGAACGACGGGCGCGCCAAATAGCTGTGACAATCGTCCGGTGTCGATGCGAAGCCCGAGACTCTCCGCGGAGTCCATCATGTTGAGCGCAACGACGACCGAGACCCCGGATTCGATGAGCTGCAGCGCTAGATAGAGACCTCGCTGCAAGGTCGTCGCGTCTACGACGCAGATCACCGCCCTAGTCTGCCCTTCGATCAGCGCGTTCACCGCGAGCTGCTCCTCGGGGGAGCCCGCGGTCAGACTGTACATCCCTGGCACGTCGACAAGCTGGACCTCCCGTGCACCGAGCCGCAGGCGCGCGCTCGTCCGGTCGACCGTCACGCCGGGATAGTTGCCCACGTGGGCGCTCCCGCCGGACAGAGCGTTGAACAGGGTGCTCTTGCCGCAGTTGGGGTTGCCGGCGATCAGGACCTGCGCAGGGGCCGCGTTCCCGCTCACGCCGTTTCCTCGGAGCTCACGGCAATGTTGGCCGCCTCGGCGCGCCTCAGCGACAGCGCATAGTTGCGGACCCGCAGCTCGATCGGATCGCCGAGCGGCGCCACGCGGACCACCCGGACGGGGGTTCCAGGGAGAAGGCCCATCTCCATCAAGCGACGCGAGAGGTGGCGCTCACAGTCGATCGACGTGATTCTGGCGGATTGCCCAAGGGGCAGATCGGCGAGGGGAAGCTTCACCGCTTACTGATAATGAGTTTCTTTATCGTCGGCAACCGCTTGGATTTTCCGGGGAAGTCCCTATAGAACCGGCCTACCCGCGCCTCAGAAGGAGAATCATGGCCACCACCGCGCTCAAGGGAACCCCGGTTCAAACCAATAGCGATCTGCCAGCCGACGGCAGCGCCGCTCCGGACTTCCTCCTGATCGGAGTCGACCTCAGCGAGAAAACGCTCGGCAGCTTCAAAGGGAAGAAGAAGATCTTCACCATCAACCCGAGCTACGACACGCCAGTCTGCGCAACCACGGCGCGCGCTTTCAATGAACGCGCGGCGGGCCTCGACAACGTCATCGTCCTCGTGGTCAGCCCCGACCTTCCGTTCGCGCAGCGGCGTTTCTGCGTCGCAGAAGGCCTCGAGAGCGTGGTTCCGCTTTCGACTTTCCGCGGTAGCTTCATGGACGACTACGGCGTCAGGATGGTCGACGGCGCCATGAAGGACCTCGCCGCCCGCGCGATCGTCGTCGTCGACGAGCACGACAAGGTGGTCCACACCGAGCTCGTCGCCGACATCGTCCAAGAGCCCGACTACGACGCAGCCATCGCCGCCGTCAGCTAGACCGGTCTAGGACAACAGGCGCTGCGCCTCGGCAACGACGCGCTCGACCGTGATACCGTACTTCTCGTAGAGCTGCTTGTACGGCGCCGATGCGCCGAACTGTTCGATGGTGACGAACGCGGCGTCATTGCCGACCCAGCGGTCCCAGCCCTGGCGAATGCCCGCCTCGATGACGACCTTGGCGGCGACGCCCCGCGGCAGAACCTCCTGCTGATAGCGTTCGTCTTGCTGCTCGAAGAGCTCCCAGCACGGCATGCTCACCACGCGCACGGCGGCGCCTTCCCGCTCGAGCACGTCGGCTGCCGCAAGCGCGAGCTCAACCTCACTGCCCGTGGCCACCAGGATCACGTCGGGCCCGCCACCGCCCGCTTCACGCAGGGTGTAGGCCCCGCGCGCAGCCTTTTCGGCGCTCGCAACCTTGGTGCGGTCGAGCACCGGCACGTTCTGCCGCGTGAACGCGAGCGCGGCTGGACCGTCCCAGCGAAGGGCCGCCTTCCAGCACTCGCGCACCTCGTTCGCATCCGCCGGCCTGAACACGGCCAGCTCCGGAATTGCGCGTAGCGCGGCGAGCTGCTCCACGGGCTGGTGGGTCGGACCATCCTCGCCCAGCCCAATGCTGTCGTGCGTGTAGATGTAGCGCGTGTGGAGCTTCATCAGCGCAGCGAGGCGGATCGAAGGCCGCATGTAGTCGCTGAATATCAGGAAAGTCGCGCCGAATGGGATCACGCCGCCGTGAAGCGCCATCCCGTTCATCGCTGCACCCATCCCGTGCTCACGAATGCCCCAGTCCACGTTGCGCGGGATCCCGTCGGCCTGAGCCAAGAAGCTCGAGAGACCCTTCATGTGGCTGTTGTTCGACCCGGCGAGATCCGCAGAGCCGCCGACCAGGCCACCGATTTTCGATGCCAGCGCGTTGAGCACGGTGCCGCTTGCTTTGCGCGTCGCGATGCCCTTGGGGTCGGCGTCGAAGATCGGCAGATCGGCGTCCCAACCGGCGGGTAGCTCGCCGGCCAATGCCCCGTCGAGCTCGTTCGCGGCCGCGGGAAACTCGGCCCGGTACTCTGCGAGACGGGCTTGCCATGCCTCGTGGCTCTTCGCCCCGCGATCCCGAATCGCTTCCGCCGCTGCCGCGAGCTCATCGGGCACGAAGAACAACGGATCGGTCGGCCATTCCATGATCTGCTTGGTGGCGATGATCTCGTCTTTACCGAGCGGCGCGCCGTGCGCGCCCGATGTGTCGCGCTTGTTGGGCGACGGATCGCCAATGATGGTGCGTACACGGATGAAGCTTGGACGAGCGTCCGCGGCCGCCGCGTTGGCCGCTGCAATCAGCGCCACGAGGTCGTTGCCATCTTCGACGCTTTCGGTATGCCAGCCATACGAGGCGAAGCGGGCCAACACATCCTCGCTGAAGCTGAGATCGGTCCTGCCGTCGATCGTGATCTCGTTGTCATCCCAGAAGACCGTGAGCTTTCCGAGCTCGAGGTGACCGGCGATCGACGCGGCCTCCGAGGCCACGCCTTCCATGAGGTCGCCATCCGACGCGATGACCCAAGTGCGGTGATCGAAAAGTACGTGCCCAGGCTTGTTGAAGCGCGCGGCCAGATGCCGCTCCGCCATCGCCATCCCGACGCCGTTCCCAACGCCCTGCCCGAGCGGTCCGGTCGTCGTTTCGACACCGGGCGTGACGTGCGACTCCGGATGGCCCGGCGTGAGACTCCCCCACTGCCGGAACTTGCGAATGTCGTCGAGGGAAACCGCGTAACCGCTCAAGTGGAGCAAGGCGTACTGAAGCATCGAAGCGTGCCCGCAGGACAAGACGAACCGATCGCGGTCCGGCCAATCGGGATGGACCGGGTCATGCTTGCGCAGCTCCGAGAAGAGCGCCCAGCCGAGGGGCGCGAGCGCCATCGGCGTCCCGGGGTGGCCAGAGTTGGCGGCCTGGACCGCATCCATGCTCAGGCCACGAATCGTCTTGATAGCGAGCTCATCGAGCCGCGCGGGGTTCCCCATGCTCCAGTCCTCCTACGTCGCGGGCCGGATCTAGCAGGCCGGGCCAGAACACAAAAGGGGCACTGAAAGGTTTTTCGGCCACGGCTGGACATGACCCCAGATCGCCACTAACAACCCCGGACGCGGGCAGTCGATTGTTGACTAGTTCAATCGGGTTTGCCGCTCTGGCGAGGCCCGCGCAGGAGGAATGGATGCCTCAGATTTTCGTGCCCAAAGAAGTGGTGGAAGGCGAAACTCGGGTCGCCTGCACGCCGGAAACCGCGAAGCGCTATGTGAAAGAGGGCTTCGACGTCGTCGTGGAGGGTGCCGCGGGCAAGCACGCCCATTTCACCGATGAACGCTACCGCGAGGCGGGCGCCACGATCGTCGAGGGCGCTGACGCAGAGGCGGCCTGGGGAAAGGCCGACATCGTCTTCCGGGTCTACCCGATCACGCCCGCCGAGGCGTCCAAGATCAAGGAGGGCGCCATCCTCATCGGCTTCATGTCGCCCCACAAGAACCTCGATTCGGTACGGATCCTGCGCGACCGCAAGATCAGCACCATCGCGATGGAGCTCGTGCCCCGCATCAGCCGCGCACAATCGATGGACGCACTCAGCTCGCAGGCTTCGATCGCGGGCTACCAAGCCGTGCTCATGGCAGCGACCTACCTCGACAAGTACTTCCCTCTGCTGATGACCGCGGCGGGGACCATTCAGCCTGCCAAGATCGTCATCATGGGCGCAGGCGTCGCTGGCCTCCAGGCTATCGCAACCGCACGCCGGCTCGGCGCCGTGGTCGAGGTTTCAGACATCCGGCCCGCCGTCAAAGAGCAGGTCGAATCGCTCGGTGGCCGTTTCATCGACTTTCCGATGGACCAAAGCGGCGAAGGCGAAGGCGGCTACGCGCGGGAGCTCACCGCCGAACAGCTCAAGGCCCAGCAGGAAATCGTCCGTCAAAAGGTCGTCGCCGCAGACGCAGTCATCACCACGGCACTCGTGCCAGGGCGCCCCGCTCCGAAGCTCATCACCGCGGACATGGTACAGG
>JAUXFZ010000473.1 GCA_030622585.1 Myxococcales bacterium | reverse complement strand
CTGACCACGTCCCGTGTGCTTCCCTGTTCGACGACCCGCCCCTCTTTCAACAACAACGCCCGATCGGTCGTACTGCGCGCGTCCGCAAGGTCGTGCAGCACGACGACCAGTGTGTGTTGCCGTTCCGCGAGCGTTCTAATCAAACGCAGCACGGCCATTCCTTCGCCCACGTCGAGCGCCGCCGTCGGTTCGTCGAGCAGCAAGATGGGGGCATCCGAGGCGAGCGCCCGCGCCAGCAGCACGCGCTGCTGCTCACCGACGGAAAGTTGGGTGAAGATACGGCCGCGCAGGGAATCGGCATGCGCGGTCTCCAGCGCGTGGTCGATGGCCGCTTGGTCGTCGCTCGATATCCCGCCAAAGCTTCCGCCGTGTATGTAGCGGCCGAGTGCGACGACCTCTTCAACCGACAACGCGGAGCGAAGCAGACTGCGCTGCGGCACATAGGAGATTCGCTTGGCCCGCATTCTCGGAGAGATAGACGTCACTTCGACGTCCCCGATCTCGACGCAGCCTTCGTAGGGCAGCAAGCCCGCCAGTGCTTTGAGGAGTGTGCTCTTACCGGCGCCGTTGGGCCCGAGAAGCGCGAGCACCTCGCCTGGCTTGGCGTCCAAGTCCACGTCGTGCAGTACCGTTCGGCCTCCAAGCGTGACCTTCACACCCTTCGCCCGCAGCCCCAAATGGCCATCGCTGTTACGCATAGGCCCGCTCCCGACGCAGCCTGATCAGAAGCAGCAAGAACAACGGCGCGCCGATCAATCCGGTCACGACACCGAGCGGAATTTCGCTTCTAGAGGGGATGACGCGCGCGATGATGTCGCAGGCGACGAGAAAAATGCCTCCAGCGAGAGCAGCGGCGGGGATTAGCCGCTGATGCTTCGTTCCGGCGAAAGGGCGCAGCATGTGTGGCACCACGAGTCCCACGAAGCCCACGTTGCCGCCCACGGATACAGCACCCGCGACCAGCACGCTCACCCAGATCGCGGACCACCAACGAACGGCGCCTACGTTGGCCCCCATCGCCTGCGCTTCCTCTTCGCCGCTCAGCAGAAGATCGAGAGAGCGGCCCCAGAACCAACAGGCAACGAGCGCGATAGCGATGAGCGGGAAGGCGAAGGCCAATTGTCGCGGCCCGGTTCCGCTCACGGAGCCGAGCGAGAAAGAGACGACCGCGCGGCCGAGTTCCCACGTCTCTTGAGCAATGCTCGTCACGAATGCGCTGAGGCTCAAGAAGAGCGCACTCAAAACGAAGCCGGTGAGCAGGAGCGCGAGAAGATCCTGCGTGATTCGCAAGAAGAGCAGCAGAACTCCGAGTGCGGTCAACGCGCCGAGGAAACATCCGATCGGGACGAGCATCTCGGGGACGACGAATGCGCCGGCGGCGCCACCTAGCCCGTACGCGAGAAGTGCGACTTGCCCACCAAAGCTAGCGCCCGCGGTCGTGCCGAGCACCGACGGGCTTGCGAGAGGGTTGCGGAACAAGCCCTGTACGACCACGCCGCCGACCGCCAGCGCAGCGCCTGCGAGAAACGCGGCGGTCAGCCGATAGCCACGCAATTTCAGAAATGTATCGCGAAGCTCCGGATCGGTGAGGTCGCCCGACCCGACGAGCACGGCGAGCACTCCGGCGACGAGCAACAGCAGGAACAGCAACGGATAGAGCCGCACCGCGCGTCCTTACCACGCGGCCCCGAGTCGATCGACAGGCTTCGCCAACGATTGACCGGGTCCGGGGGATCGGTCATCGTCGGCTCAAGCAGGGAAGTCGGTGAGAGGCCGGCGCGGACCCGCCACGGTATGTGATCGAATGTTCTGTCGTGATGCCACTGGGCGATGAGCCTGGGAAGGTGACAGGACCTAGGGTCGCGAGCCCGGAAACCTGCGAACGCATTTTTTGTGCCTATCACCTCGGGGACGGTGAGAGTCGCGCGTCGGGATTCCTGTCTCGGTCGACCGACCGTTCCCCCATCAGGAACGGGAATTGGACGAGAGCAGACAGTCGCGCGTCGACCGATGGAGACCAAGCGGCCGTCATGGCTTCCTTGCAGTCGTCGTTCTCGTCGCGGCGGCGACGCCCGCATCTGCACAGTTTGGTTCGACCGCGCGCGTGGTGAGGCCGATCCCCTCGACGAACTCGCTCGACGCGACTGCTGCCGGCAGCGAGGTTGTGGTTCGCGACAGATTCGTCGCCCAGACGACCGACCAATTGCTAAAGGAGGTCGCTGGGACGCGCGTAGTTGCGGAGGGAGGGCTGGGCACCCCGTTTTGCGCTCGGTTTCGCGGCATCGCCTGCGATCAGGTGACCGTGATGCTCGGAGATGTACCGCTCAGCAGTCCCGACACGGGTTCGTTCGACCTGAGCCTGGTCCCATTGGAAGCGATACAGGGCTTCGAGGTGTTTCGCGGGGGGTCACCGGCGTGGTTGAACGATGGCGCGGTGGGTGGCGTCCTTCGGCTGTTGCCCCGGACCTACGAGCAGACCGAAGTGGGCGCGCGCGTCACCGGGGGCAGCTTCGGGTCGTGGCGCGCGAACGTGTTCGGCGCAGCGTCTGGCGAGAAGGTGCAGTTCTTCGGCACCGCCGGGGGGGCGGGCGCGCGCAACGACTATCCGTATCTCGACGACAACGGCACCCGCTTCGACCCTAGCGATGACGTTGAACGCGATCGGCGGAACGCGGATTTCCTAGAAGGCTTCGGGTTTGCCAACATGCGCGCCGAGACGAGCGAATCGAGCCATTTCGATTTGGTGTTCCTCGGCCTCGGGCGAGAGCGCGGGGAGCCCGGACCCGGATCGAGCCCGGCGTTGCAGGCGCGCGTGAACAACACTCGCTTGATCGGGTCGGGTTCCTGGCTTCAAGAAAAGGATGGCGCGCATCCGTACAGGCTTCAGATCGCCGCGAACTACGACTACGGACGGAACCGAGTCAATGACGAGTTGGGGGAGCTCGGTCGCGGGGGGCCGCGACTCACCAACGATCAGACCCACGCGGTCTTCGGCCGGGTCGCAGCCTCGGTGAATGCCATGCCCTGGTTCGAGATCACGACGATCGCGTCCGCCCGCTACCAGGCCTTCGACCCGAAGAACGAGCTTCCTTCGATGGCGTCCGATCCGGCGT
>JAUXFZ010000204.1 GCA_030622585.1 Myxococcales bacterium | reverse complement strand
GGGTGCCCGGGAGAAGGGGAGTCATGCAGTATCGCCAACTTGGCAGCTTGTTCGCCGCCTTCGTCGACGCGGGCGAGGTTTGTGACAACGGCACGGCCAACGGGGACGCTCCCCAAGCGTGCGCGATCGATTGTCGATGGAACGTAGGAAGCGATTGCGCGGTGCCAGACCCTCGAACGATAGATTCTGACGGCGACGGGATACCCGACGTCGTCGAAGACGGTGACTTTATTCTTCAAGGTGGGCGCGGTGCTGGCTGTCACGTCGGGGTGACAGGTCAAAGCGGGCCCACTGGTGTTCTTGTTCTGATGCTTGCCTTTCGCTTGGGGATTCGCCGCTGCAGGCGCAACTAGCGGCCGAAGCTTGCTTGCTACTCGCCGAGTGGATCTGCCGGTCCACTCGGCGTTCTTATTTCCCCTGCGCGCCCGAGCACCCACCTTTCGGGTGAGCCGCGTCGACCCGAGGCCATGGCCCGGCCTCGCTGGGATGCTTGCCTCTTGGCTTTGACCCGAGAAGCGTTATGTTCTCGCCCATTCCCGCCCCCCCCTTCCTGCTTCAGCGAGGTAGCCGTGATGCGACGATTTACGCTTTGTCTGTTGGTCCTTGGTTTTTCAATCGTGGGCTGCAGTAGCAGCAGCGACAGCGGCGGCTCGGGTGGTACCGGCGGCACCATTGGCGACCTCGAATGGCCTCCCGACGCAACGGTGTACTTCGACGACTACCGCGTCTTCAACGCCGACTGCGCAACCGACGAAGATTGCGCGATGGCGCTCGGCTACTACCACGCGTTCGACCGCTTCGTGCAGATGGACATTCGTCGTCGCTTCACCACGGGCCGGCTAGCGGACATTCTGCCGCCGAGCTTGGGCGGATTGTTAGCCGCCGACTTCGCAGACCTTCGCGCGACGTTCTCGACCCGCGACGGCATTCCCGCGGAGCAGTTCCTCTACGAGCAGGCGACGCCCAAGACCAAGGTGATGCTCGACGCCTATACCGTCGGCGTCAACCAGTGGATCGACGACATGCAGAATGGAGTCAACGGCGCAGAATTTCCTCGTGAGTTCGAGCACCGAGCGCTGGTGTATACCCCCGAAAATGTGCCGCCGTGGACGCCTCAGGACAGCGTTGCCACGGTCATCGCTCTTGCCAACCAGCTCACCAACAATGCCTCCGGTCAAGCCGCTGCAGCTGCCGCGCGGGAGGCGATCGACGACGACGCGAGGTTCTCCGACTTGTGGGCCCGGCGACCGCTCGAGGAGTCCGCGATTCTGCCACTCGATTGGATCCCCCCGTCTCCCGCGCTCGACGGCGTGGCAAAGCGTTCGGTCCCGGTCATGCTCGCCCGCCCTTCGCTTCGCGACCGGCTCAATATCGCGCCGGTCATTCGGCGCCTGCACGAGAAACTGCAGCGTATCGAAGGTCTTCAGTCGTTGATTCTCGGCCCAGGTGTGATTGGCGACCAAATCGGGTCCAACAATTGGGTGGTTGGGCCCTCGCTCACGACAGGCGGCAACGCCCTCCTTTCAAATGACCCGCATTTGGGCATGACGCAGCCGGCGACCTGGTACTTGGCGCAACTCGATGCCACGACCCATGGGCGCGGCCAGACTCACGTCGCCGGCATCACCTTTGCCGGTATCCCTTGGCCCCTGCTCGCACAGAATGAACACATCGCGTGGGGCGCCACCACTACGGTCATGGACTTCAGCGACCTCTACGTCGAAACGCTGGTCAAGGACGGTGATGGGAACCCGACCGGCGTCATGTTCAAGGGCGAGGAGGTTCCTTTCACTCGTGTTCCGTTCGTGATCACCTTCAGCGACGGATCAACCGATGAGCAGGAATTGTTGTTCGTTCCCCATCATGGCCCGGTCCGCGAAATCGATGCCGAGAACAATACGGCGGTGACGTTGCGATGGACGGGGAACGACATCGACACGGACATCAACTTGTTCGGTGAGCTCGCGTTGGCCACCAACATCGAAGAAGCGAAGCAAGCGATCGCCAATGGCACTACCGTCGGGCAGAATTGGGTTGTCATCGATTCGGAGAACAACATCGGTTGGTTCCCCTACAATCGACTCCCGAAGCGAACCTGGGCGACCAACCTCGACGGTGACGCCCCCCCCTGGCTGCCGCTCGATGGAACAGGCGACTACGAGTGGGACGAGTACTTCACACTCGAAGAGCTACCGCAGGCGATGAACCCCGAGTCCGGTTACATCGCCACTGCCAACAACGACATGACCGGGGCGCTCTTCGACGGCGACCCCACCACACTCCCGAGCGGCGCTTCGCATCCGCCCTACCAGGTCGATCGAGCCTCCGGCTTCCGGCACGCTCGCATCGTCGACCTCATCGAGGGCATCGGCGATCAACACACGCGCGCGACGATGGACCAAATCGTGAGCGACGTTCACTCCCTCATCGGAGAGAGAATGCGTCCCGGCCTCCTCGCACTTGCGAACGATGACCAAACGACGCCCGGCCTGAATGGCACCAAGGTCATCAGCGCACTCGAGAACTGGGATTTCACTTGCCCCACCGGTCTCGACGGAGCCGATTCCGAAAACTCCCCGCTGTCGTTGGATTCCGATGAGCTCTTGGCTGCTTCGGGGTGCACCGCGTTCCACACGCTCCTCATCGAGCTTCGCGCGCGCATCGAGGACGGGGAGAATGCTCCACAAGGCCGCGCGCCCAGCTTCGCTATGTACTACTCCATCGTGGACCCGACTCAGCTCGTGGCCGGGGACGTGTACTGGGACAATCCGGGTACGCCAGCAGAGGAGACCAAGTACGAGGTCATGTCAGACGCGCTGCAGGCAGCGGGCGATTTTCTGAGTGTCGAGCTCGGTTCGGACGAGACGCAGTGGGCGTGGGGTAGGCTCCATGGGCTCCTGCTCAGCTCCGACCTTTCGACATTCGGGATTTTCGATTTTGATAATCCGGCACCCGGCGACCCGCTCTTCGCGAACGATGGCGGGCTTTTCACCGTCGACGTGGCGAACCCCGGAGTCACCGACTTCGTGCAAACCGCGGGTGCGTCCATGCGCTTCGTATGCGAGGCCTCGCCCAACGGACCGACCTGCACCATTCAGCTGCCGGGCGGACAGTCGGGCGACATCGACTCGCCGCACTACGAAGACTTGCTCTTCCCCTACCTAGCGAATGAACCCATGCCGCTGGTCATGGATATCGACGAAGCCGCAGCCAACGCGGCCGAAACGATCACCTTTGACTAACCGGCCAGCCGGGCGACCCGGCGTCGAGATACTCACGCCGCAGATCCTGTGAGGTTTTTCCGCTGCCATCCTCGGTCCAACCCGGAGGCCTGACGAGGTAGCTCAAACGTCCCTGTAGGGTCTGGGCGTTCCAGGCGTCCTTGAGCATCGAACGCCACTCGTGGAAGGCGATGCGCATGGGATTGTACGTGTGGATGTTCTTGGTGAGGCCGTAGTCGACCGCTTCGCCCTCGGGCTCGAAGGTGCCGAACATCTTGTCCCAGATGATGAAAATCCCTGCGTGGTTGCGGTCGAGGTAGATCGGGTTGCGTCCGTGATGGACACGGTGATGTGAAGGCGTGTTGAAGACGACACCGAACCAGCCGAGCTTTCCGATGAGCTCGGTGTGCAGCCAGTATTGATAGAGTAAGCTGATCGACTTCTGAATGAGGATCATCTCGACGGGAAAGCCGAGCAGGGGCAGTGGAACCCAGAAGATGAAGCCGGTGAACGGAGTCGTCCACGACTGCCGCAGGGCGGTGGAGAAATTATAGCGCGTGCTCGAGTGATGGTTGATGTGCGCAGCCCAGAGCGTGCGCACCTCGTGATGAAGTCGATGAAACCAGTAGTAACAAAAGTCTTCCGCGAAAAGCAGGAGGATCCACGACCACCACACCACCGGAATGTCGAACAAGCGAAACTGATACAGCCACGCCAGCCCGGCGAAGGGCAGAAGCGCCAGGACCGTATTGATCGCCAAAAAGCCAAGGCCCATCGATACGCTGGCGACCGAATCTTTGGTCGTGAAGCCGGCCAGCTTCGTGTCGGCGCCTTCCTTCTGTTCCCTTCGGCGAACGAGCCAGTGCTCGAGCAGAAGTGTTCCTAGGAAGAAGGGGATCGCGTAGTAAATCAGCCCCATGCCGAGAGGCTTACGATCAACTCTTGGGCTCTACAAGCGCGAGGCCATGTCGCGTTCCAGCGCCGCTCGCCATGAAGCCAGCACCTGTGTGGCTTCTCCAACAGCATGGTCCGACACCCCAACCTGCATTCGCGAGAGTGCGTGGAACTCCTCCGCCCGCATGTTCTGAATCATCGCGCGGCCTTTGTCGGTCAACGCGATGATCGAAGAGCGCTTGTGGGCCGGGTTGCCCTGCCGCCGGACGAGTCCGTCCTCGAGCAGCGCGTCGACCTGCTGCTGAACGTGCTGCCTCGAAACCCCGCGCTCTCGAGCCATCCTTGGGACCGGCGCAGGTCCACCGATCAGCAGAATATCGAGCAATCTCCGCCCGGCTGGGCTGATCCCAACCTCCGAATGAAGCATGTCCGACCAGCGTTTTGCCGCTTGAACGAGGGCTTCAGCGTCTTGGAAGAGGTCTTCCGGCGACATGACAAGGATATTGTCTATTTGACACTATATTGTCAATCGGAGGGGATCAAAAAGACTAAATTCGCGCTTGACCACCCCCCGTTCCGCGCTAACTTCGGCGTCCCTTTGAGGGGGTCTGCGGGCATTCCGCCGATCGATCATTGAAAACTGAATCGGAATCAATAGTTACATACTCGGGTCCCGAGTCGTGCATCAAATCGCACGACTAGGGTCAATTCAAAAAGAGTGGTCTCAACTTCGGTTGGAGACCGCAATCCGAGAGCAACACGCAATAAACAAATGTGATGCTCTAGGGTGAGTTCTTCGGAGCTCATCCTAGTGTTGCGAGAGAAATCTCGTGGCACTCAGGACCGCTCAACAGTTCAACTGGAGAGTTTGATCCTGGCTCAGAGCGAACGTTAGCGGCGGGCCTAACACATGCAAGTCGAACGAGAACGCTCCTTCGGGAGTTATTAAAGTGGCGCACGGGTGAGGAACGCGTAGGTAATCTACCCTCCGGCGGGGGACAACATTCCGAAAGGAATGCTAATACCGCGTAAGACCACGCTCACTACGGTGAAAGTGGTTAAAGACGGCCTCTTCTTGAAAGCCGTCACCAGAGGATGAGCCTGCGTCCCATCAGCTTGTTGGTGAGGTAATGGCTTACCAAGGCGAAGACGGGTAGCTGGTCTGAGAGGATGATCAGCCACACTGGCACTGGAACACGGGCCAGACTCCTACGGGAGGCAGCAGTGAGGAATATTGGGCAATGGGCGAAAGCCTGACCCAGCCACGCCGCGTGTGTGATGAAGGCCTTCGGGTCGTAAAGCACTGTGGGGAGAGACGAACAATTTCCGTCCTAATACGGCGGAGACCTGACGGTACCTCCTTAGCAAGCACCGGCTAACTCTGTGCCAGCAGCCGCGGTAATACAGAGGGTGCAAACGTTGCTCGGATTTACTGGGC
>JAUXFZ010000159.1 GCA_030622585.1 Myxococcales bacterium | reverse complement strand
TGTCCAGGTTGTTGATCTCGGCGTCGTTGTCGTAGGACCCAGCGATAAGGTCGATCACGTCCTCGAGGTCCTGGTGACGCTTGGGCTCTCTTCCGCTCATGGGTGCTTTATGTGTAGCACGAGCTGCACGTCAACCGCGAAAACCACGGTCAGGCATCGAGCCAGCCGCGCTCCCGATACCATTGCACTGCGGCGGTGAGCGACTCGCGGAGCGGGCGAATCGTATAACCAAGCTCGCTTTGCGCTTTGTCATGCGAAACCACTTCGTTGGACACGCTTGCGCGGAGCATATCGGCGGTGATGAAAGGCTCCTTCTTGGTCACGGCGCTGCCAGCCAGGGCGAGCGGCAGCAAGGCCCACCCGACCCACAACGGAAGCGCCCGCGTGGGAACTTTGGCGCCGGTCAGCTCTCCGTAAAGCGACACCATCTCGGTGACAGGGACGACGTCTCCAGTGAGGAAGTAGCGCTCGCCGCGACGACCCTTCTCGGCGGCCGCGATCATGCCGTTCGCCACGTCGCGAACGTCGACATAGTCGCTCAGCATGTCGAGCAGCACGGGCACGCAACCGAAGTAGAGGTCGAGTAGCACGCTCCCGATCATCGACGGCTCGTAATCGTGCGCGCCGATCATCGATCCCGGATTCACGATGACCGCATCCAAGCCGCGGTCGCAGGCATCGAGGACGATCGTCTCGCCGATCGCCTTGGAACGGTGGTACTCGCACTTCTCGCTGAGCGCGAGCGGCCTATCCTCGGTCAGCGGCTCGTCGAGAGGCTTACGCACGACGGCGTGATGGGAGCTGGTGTGCACCAATCGCAGACCGCGGGACAGACACGCATCGACGACCTTGCGGGTTCCCTCGACGTTGAGGGTGTACATCATCGGGTCCTTCTTGGGACTCAGGTCGATCTTCGCCGCCAGATGATAGACGACATCTACCCCGTCCGTGGCCCGGGCAACGTCTCCGGCGTCGAGCACCGAGCCCGACATGAAGTCGATGTCGAGGCCCGTGAGGGACTCGGGCAAGTCTCCTGGCTCCAACACGCGAACCTTCTGTCCGTTCTCGAGGAGCCGCCGAACGAGAACGTTACCGAGACGGCCGCCACCACCTGTCACTAGGGCAAACACGCGCCGGAGTGAAACACGGTTCGGTTAGCGCCTCAACCCGACGCGCTCTGGTCGAACACCCGGCCGACCAAGTGTTTGGCTTCGCGTTGAATGGACGACAGGTGCTCGCGGCCCACGAAGCTCTCCGCGTAAATCTTGTACACGTCTTCGGTGCCTGACGGGCGAGCGGCAAACCAACCGTTCTCTGTGGTGACCTTGAGGCCACCAATTGGGGCGTCGTTTTCGGGCGCCTTGGTGAGCACTTGCTGGATCGGCTCGCCGGCAAGGTCCGAGGCCTCGAGGTCTGACTCGCTCATTCCAGCGAGGGCAGCCTTCTGCTCAGGCGTCGCAGGGGCGTCGATGCGCTCGTAGAGTGGCGTGCCGAATTGGCCGGTGAGGTTGTGGTAACAATCGCCCGGGGCCTGCCCGGTCGTTGCCGTGATCTCGGCGGCAAGGAGGTTCAACACAATGCCGTCTTTGTCCGTCGTCCAAACACTCCCGTCCTTACGGAGGAACGAAGCGCCCGCGCTTTCCTCTCCGCCGAACCCGTACGAGCCGTCAATCAGCCCTTGCACGAACCACTTGAAGCCGACAGGCACCTCGGCCAGCCGGCGGCGTAGGTCTTTGGCCACGCGGTCGATCATTGCGCTGCTCACGAGGGTCTTGCCAACCGCGGCCCGCTCGTCCCATCCGCGCTCGGTAAACAGGTAGCTGATCGCAACACTGAGGTAGTGGTTCGGGTTCAGAAGCCCCCAACTGCTCGTCACGATGCCGTGCCGATCGAAATCGGTGTCGTTGGCGAACGCGATGTCATATTGGTTTCGGAGATCGACCAGCCGAGCCATGGCGTAGGGAGAGGAGCAATCCATTCGGATCTTCCCGTCGCGGTCGAGCGTCATGAACGAAAACGTCGGGTCGATGACCTCGTTGACGATCTCCATGCGAAGGCCGTAGTGATCGGCAATGCGAGGCCAATACTCGATGCCGGCTCCGCCCATCGGGTCGACCCCGATCCGAAGACCGGCGTTCGCGATCGCTCGCATGTCGAGAACGGTGTCAAGCCCGTCGACGTAAGGCGTGATGAAATCGTGCGTGTGGGTCGTGTCGGCGCCGAGGGCCGCTTCATAGGCGATGCGCCGGACGTCTCGCAGACCCTTCGCCAACAACTCGTTGGCGCGTCGCTCGACCCACGACGTGACTTCGGTGTCCGCGGGGCCGCCGTCCGGCGGATTGTACTTGAAGCCGCCGTCCTCGGGTGGATTGTGCGACGGCGTCACGACAATCCCGTCGGCGTCACTGGGGTGGTTCCGATTGTATTCGAGAATGGCGAACGAGACCGCCGGCGTTGGCGTGAAGTGCCCCGCGCCGGCGATGCAGGTGTCGACGCCGTTGGCAGCAAGGACCTCGAGCGCCGTTCTCGCGGCCGGATCGGACAACGCATGCGTATCGACGCCCAAGTACAGCGGGCCGTCGATCCCCTCCGCGTTGCGATAGTCACAGATCGCCTGCGTGATCGCCAGGATGTGCGCCTCGTTGAAACTAAGACGAAAAGACGACCCTCGGTGGCCGGACGTTCCAAAGCTCACGCGGTGAGTCGGCTCGTTCGGATCGGGCTTGCCGTCGTAATACGCGGCGAGGAGCTCGGCGACGTCGACGAGAACGTCCGACGGCGCAGGCTGACCAGCAAGCGGATGTGCGTTCATCGCGAGATCTGTAGCACAATCGCGGGCGCGCTAGTTGCCGCCGCCCATCTGTTCGGCCAGGTAACGTTCCTGGCCGATCGTGTCGACGAGGTGAAGCTGCGCTTCGAGCCAATCGATGCCCTCTTCCTCTTGCTGGAGGATCGTCTCGAGGAGCTCGCGGGTGCCGTTGTCGCCCTTGTCGCGACACAGGGCGATGCCCGCGTTCAAGCGCTTGACCGCGTCGTACTCGACTTCGAGGTCGAGGCGGTGCTGCTCGACCGCGTCTTCGCCGACCTTGACGGGGAAGTAGCGCTGCATGTTGGGCACGCCTTCGAGGAAGAGGATGCGGCCGATAATCGCGTCTGCGTGCTGCATCTCCTCGAGCGACTCCCCGCGCTTTTTCGCAGAGAGCTTATTGAAGCCCCAGTCCTCACACATCCTGTGATGGATGAAGTACTGGTTGATGGCCGTTAGCTCCGAGGTGAGCACCTCGTTGAGCAGGTGGATGACGTCGTCGTTGCCCTTCATGAATCTTCCTTCGTGCGATCATAGAGACGAGCCGTGCTCGTTGCAATGCGCTGAGCATGAAGTTGAAAGACGTTATCAGCTAAAGTGTCAGCCCTGCGTGCCGGGCGCGGCGGGCGCGCCTTGCGCGTCGTGCTGCAACTCGATCAACCGATCGATTGCCGGACGGCAGGCGCCGCACGAGCTGCCCGCACCGCAGGCCTCACGGACGTCGCTCCGACTACGGGCGCCGTCGTTGACGCATCGTCGAATCGTGTGGTCGTTGACTGCATGGCAGTGGCAAACGAGCATGGTTTCTTTATAGCGGCTAGAAGTTGCAAATCAAATTCAATAAAGACCCGGCCTGAAAACCCAACAATTTCGGGGCTAGACCCTACTCTGCAGCGTCCGATGCTGTCTCGGCGGGGTTCCGATGTGACCTCGGGCCGGCCTCCGCCGGGTCCGGTTCGAGCGGCGAGAGCCCTGCGTCGCGCAGCAGCTCGAGGTCCGCGTCGTGATCGGGGTTTCCGGTGGTGAGTAGTTTATCGCCGAAAAAGATGCTGTTTGCGCCGCCCATGAAGCAAAGCAGCTGCGCCTCACGGCTAAGCGCCGCTCGCCCGGCGGACAGCCGTACCCGCGCGCCCGGCATGAGGATGCGAGCCGTGGCGCACATCCGAACGAGCTCGAGCGAGTCGACGGGCGTCTGCTCACCGAGGGGGGTGCCAGGCACCGCCACCAGTGCATTGACCGGCACGCTCTCGGGCTGGGGGGAAAGATTGGCGAGCGTGACGAGCATGCCGACCCGGTCGTCGATGCTCTCGCCCATCCCGATGATGCCCCCGGCGCAAACGGAAATGCCGGCGGCAGCCACACGCTCGATCGTGCTCAGACGGTCCTTGTACGTGCGGGTCGTGACGATCTCCCCGTAGTACTCCTCCGAGGTGTCCAGGTTGTGATTGTACGCGGTAAGCCCGGCGTCTTTGAGATCCTGGGTTTGCTCGTCGTCGAGCATCCCGAGCGTCGCGCACGCTTCGAGGCCAAGTGCGCGAACGCCGCTGACCATCTCCAACACCTGTTGAAACTGCCGGCTCCCCTTTTTTGGGCTCCGCCACGCCGCGCCCATGCAGAACCGGCTCGCGCCCGCGGCTTTCGCTTCTTGCGCCTTGGCGAGCACATCGTCGACGTCCATCAGGCGCTCCGCCTCGACGCCGGTGTCATACTTCGAGCTCTGCGGGCAGTACGAGCAGTCCTCTTGGCACGCGCCGGTTTTGATCGACAGCAGCGAACAAAGCTGAACCGAATCACGCGGCTGCGACGCGCGATGCACCTCCTGAGCCCGAAACAACAGGTCGGTCAGAGGTAGATCGTGAAGCGCGCGCGCCTCTTCCTTGGTCCAGTCGTTGCGGACGTCGGTCATCTGAACGGTCTTAGCAGAGTGCCTTGAATACGCTAGATTGCCCGCGTAGGGTCCGGGCACCTTGACCGAGGGCATCGATTCATCCGACGACGAACGTTCGCCCCTCTTCGAAGCGGTGCCTCCGCTTGCATGGATGGCGGGCGTCGCGGCCCTCGCGGACTTGCTCATCAACCACGTACTGATTCCGTCGGGCAGCGACGCGTGGTCGAGCGGCGCGCTCACCCGACTCGATGGTGCCGGCTCCTTCGCACGCAATCTGAGTGTCGTCAGCGCGCTGGTCGCGCTGTCGTTCTGTCTCGGTTCATTCTCTTCCCCCAAGAGCGGCCTTCCGTTCCCCGCCCGTGCCGGCATCGCGAGCCTTGGCTGGGTCTTCGTGCCGATCATCACCATGATGACGTTCCTGCCTCGGGGGATGACCCGGGTAGAGCTCGTGCTCGCAACGGTCGGCCTCGCGCACGCGTTGATCCTTCTCCTCGTGCTGGCCGGGCTGCATCGGCGCTCAACGCCCGCGGTCGCTATTGCACTCGCGTTGACACTCGTTGCGACGTTCAGTGGCTTCCTCTCGATGGTGGTGGGTTTGGTCGGAGGACGACGGTTTTGGGAGCACAGCGATCGGCTCTCGAACGCCTTCCGATGGTCCGGCGAGCTCGCGTACCTGGCGGTCCCCCTCGCGATCGCTTTGGCGGTGGCGATTCCCTGGCGAGAGACCCGCGGCAAAGTGGCGCTTCCGTTGTCGGCGGTGGCGGCGGGTCTCGTCGCGGCTGGGATGGCACTATGGCGGCGCGCCGTCGGTCCCGACCTACCGGACCTCCTCTACGGGGCCGTTCGGCTCGACTTCCTCCCGGAAGACAGATTCATCCTCTACGCCATCCCCCTCGCGATCGGCTGGGCGGTCACCGTTGGCGCGATGCTATCCAAAGACCCCGCCCGCCGACAAATGGGCGCGGCCCTGTTGTTGCTGCTCAGCGCAGGCTACGCGCCACGGACCCCGAGTGGCTTGATCGTGACTGTGCTCAGCGTCGCCCTACTCGCCCGAGTCGGCATCGCGTGCGCACAACGTCGTCGGGCGCGTTAGAATACGAAGCTGACGCCGATGAAGGTGACTTTGGCGGCGCGGCTGAACCTCGCACTTCGCGAGTGACTTGCCACCGCGAGTGTCCTACAACGCGGCTCCCGATGGAGTGGACCAAGCGCATTGAAGACCCGAACGTGTGGCGAATCTATCGGGGAACCGTGGGGCTCAGCGTTGCTTATGGGATGGCGCTCTCGCTCCTCGCGATCTTTCTAGACGCAAAGGGGTTCTCCAAGAGCGACATTGGAAGCCTAGCGTTCGTGTTCGGCCTGGGCATCGTCGCCTTGTCCCTCGTGATGGACCGTCTCATCGAACGGTTCGGCGCCAAAGAGATGCTGGTCACGTCGTTCTTTGGCTACGCGGCGACCGTGACCGTGTTTCCTTTTCTCGACAGCTTCGCTTCG
>JAUXFZ010000028.1 GCA_030622585.1 Myxococcales bacterium | reverse complement strand
TCCTAAGACCGCTTGGCCTCCGACTTTATGGGCAGCTTGGGAGTCGACGCGTGTTCCCCGCGCTTGGGGGAGGCCTGGCGGTTGGAGTCTTCGTGGCCCTCTCGTTCCAACCCACGCTGAGTCGGCACTTCTCGCCCAAGCCCGTGTACGACGCGTACAGCGAGCTAACCGACGGAAAGGCCGAGCCGTTGGCGTCGTACAAGCTGCCGTCGACTGCGGCGCAGTACTACACCAACGCACCGATCGAAGAGATCGCCGCGCAGGCCGAGCTCTTCCAATTCTTGCGGGAGGGCGGACAGCGCTGGGCTGTGATCCAAGCGGACGAGCTGGCTAGGCTCGATCGCGCCTATCGCCGCGAGACGGGCGAGCACCTGTACGTGGCCGATGCGCGGAGCGCACGTTTGCTCTTGATCGCAGCCGAGCCGATCGAGGGACGGCCCAACCAGAGCTTCTTAGAGAGCGCGGTCCTGAAGGATGCTCCGGCACCGCAGCACACGGTCGGCGCAAGCTTTGAAGACCGTATCGAACTGCTGGGCTACGATCTGGACCTCCCAGACGTAGACTCGGTTGGTGCGGGGCAGCGCTTCGCGGTGACGTGGTATTGGCGGGTCCTCGGCAAAGCTCCGAGTGGCTACAAGGTTTTCGTGCACATCGATGGGCACGGACTGCGGATCAATGGCGATCACACGCCCGTCGGCGGCCGGTACCCCATCAAGCTCTGGGAGAAGGGAGACGTGATTGCGGACACTCAGGAGCTCACGGTGCCCGCGAACTACGGCGTCGGCGAGTACACGCTGTACGTGGGCCTGTTCAAGGGAAGCAAGCGACTCGAAGTGAAATCGGGGCCCGAAGACGGCGACAACCGGGTGAACGCCGGCACTCTTCACGTCCGCTAGTCGGAGCCTGAATCTGCGAACACCGACGCGGCCAGCTCCAGGCCCCCAGGAAACGCGCTGTGAGATGGCTCGATGTCCCCCTCGCGTTGAGCGGGGCTTGCGGTGATCCGCGACGGGCGGCCCAGGTACGGTGCGGAAGGTGACGGAGCGGCCCAGCCGGCAACTGTGCTGCCCGGACTGGGCGCGGGTCCGTCGGCCTCACCCACGCCAACGGGTACGCCTGTGAGTGTGCGTTGATCCAAGATGAAGGCCTCGTCCGCTCGCAGGCATCGCATGCTTTGGGTCAGATGCCGTCGCTCGTCGGTCCGCAGAGCCTCGAACTCGATCCCCATGCCGACGGCGCTCGCGTCCCCCGGTCTTCGTTGAAGCTCTACGCGCTGAATGCGACCGGCCACGTAGAGCGGCTCTTCCCAGTCGGGCGGGAAAAAGGTGAGCGTGACCTGCGTCCCAATCTCCAGCAGGAGATCGGTTTGGATCCATAGCCCCTCTTCACTCACGTCGGTGACGCGGTGCGAGATCGCTTCGCCCCAGAGCTCGGAGTACACCGAGCACTCGAGGTCGACGACCCGTCGAACGACCTTGCGGGCCTCGCGTTTGGCCCCGAACTGGCGAGCTGCCATACCCGTGCTTGTATTCGAGCCAGTGTCAGGGCGGCAAATTACGGGTCGATCTCGATCGCCTGGTCCGGCTCGAGGACGTAGCGCGTTTGATCCCAGCTCCCCGGCGTGACCGTCACGCCGTCGTCGCCGATCTCGTACATCCACAACCCCTCGCGGCCGGCGTGGGTCGTGCTGCCCGCACAGAGCAGGGTCAGCGGGGTCTCCGGCACGCGCACATGGTAGCGCCAATGGATGTGGCCGTGCAGGATGACGCCACTACGAGCCGCAGCGCTGATCGCCAAGAGCTCGTCCGCGTTCTCCAACCCGTGCGCCGGTCGATCCGGCCGGCCGTTGGCGAGGCGCGGGGCGTAGTGGGTCGCGATCATGACGAAGCGATCGCGCACGCGAGCGTCGTCTAGGATTTGGGTCAGAGCTTCGAGCTGTTCGTCCGGAATGCGCCCACTCGAATACGTCGCCTTCGGATTCGGCCGCGCACTATTGACCCCGACGACGGCCAAGCCATCGGCCGGAAACCAAACCTGCGGCCAGACGCCGTCCACTGCGTACTCGGGGAGCTCGGTCCTCATGAACTCGCCAAAGTGCTCGTCGAACCAGCCTGCCTCGACGCTGTCCCGGAGGTACAGGTCGTGGTTGCCGGGGACGGTGAACAAGCCGAGCGGGGCCTGAGTGAGCGGCTCGATGATCCTGCGCGCGTACGCGATTTCCGGCTCCGTGCCGAGCGCGGTGTAGTCCCCGGTGCAGATGACGAGGTCCGCCCCCTGCTCTTTGGAGAACGCGGCAAGCGCTTCGACCTTCTGAACCGCGTCAGCGAATACCCTTCGCCGCCGAAACCGAAGGTTCGCGAGACCGACGATGCGTTTGTTGAGGAAGCTCTTCAGCGGCACGCCGGGGAACCCGTCCTCGAGGTGCAGATCGCTGACGTGCAGAACCTTGGTCAGGGCCATTGTGCCGGCGCCAGGAGCCCCGCCCCTTCGTCGAGGCCGAAGCGGACGTTCAGACATTGAATCGCCTGGCCGGACGCACCCTTTACCAGATTGTCGATCGCGCTCATCGCGATGATCGTGCCGCCGTCCCGACCTTGCGCATAGCCGAGGTGGACCCGATTGGACCCACGCACCGAGAGAGTGTCGGGGTGCTGCCCCTCGTCGAGCACGTGAACCGAAGGAGACCCCGCGTAGAGCGCGCGAGCGGCTTCGGTGCATGCCGCGGCGGTTACGCCCGAGTTGGCCGGTTGCGCGTAGCAAGTGGCGAGAATGCCACGGGTCATGGGCACTAAATGCGGCACGAAGGTGATCGAAAGAGGCGCCCCGGCAAGCCGGCTCAGCTCTTGTTCAATCTCGGGGCCATGCCGGTGCGCTCCCGCTTTGTAGGGCCGGACGCCTTCCGCCGTTTCTGGGAAGTGAGTTGCGCTCGACAGAGCTCGGCCGGCGCCCGATACGCCGCTCTTCGCATCCACCACGAGCCCCTCGGGCCGAACGAGAGCGTTCTTCACCAGCGGGGCGAGCGCCAAGGTCGCCGCTGTCGGATAGCAACCGGGCACGGCGATTAGATCCGCGTCGCGCAGCTCCTCTCGATGAAGCTCGACCAAGCCGTACACCGCTTCGGGCAAAAGCTCGGGGACCGGATGCTTGCCGTACCAGGTTTCGTACACCGATAGATCATCGAAACGAAAGTCGGCAGACAAGTCGAACACCTTCTGCCCACGTTGCCGCAGCGCGCTCACTGCTTTGGCGCTCGCCGCGTGCGGCAACGCGCAAAACGCCACATCGGCCTGCTCGGCGATCACGTCGGCGTCGAAGGTCTGCACGACGCCGCCGACGACGCCTCGGAGGCTCGGCAACACGTCGCCGACCGCCTGGCCCGCCGTCTGGTTCCCGACGATCGACACGAGGTCGAGGGAAGGATGACCCAGCACCAAGCGCACGAGCTCGGCTCCGGTGTAACCGGTCCCTCCAACGACGATCGCGCGTATGGGCTTCGAGGTCATGTGCTCAACTCCATCCTGATACTGACATGTGCGTTGTCCACGGCATTAAGCAAAAAAAGCCGCGGCACGAAAGGCGCCGCGGCTCGAGATTGCAGTCCGAAGTTCTCAGCGCTTGGAGTACTGGAACTTCTTGCGTGCGCCGGGCTGGCCTGGCTTCTTACGCTCCTTTTTACGAGCGTCGCGGGTGATGTAGCCGGCCTTCTTGAGAGTCGGCTTGTTGTCCTCGTCGAGGCCGACGAGCGCGCGCGCGATGCCGTGCCGAACGGCGGTGGCTTGCGCCGAAACGCCGCCACCGGAGACGTTGACCTCGACATCGAACTCACCCTGCTTCGACAGCGCAGCGAAGGGCTGCATGGCGATGATGCGGAGAATCTCGCGAGGGAAGTAGTCTTCGAATGTGCGGCCGTTGACGGTCACGGTGCCTGTGCCTGTGCTCAGGAAGACGCGCGCGATCGCGTTCTTTCGCTTGCCCGTGCCGTAGTTGCGTCCGTTGATGACTTTAGCGTGTGTCATGAACCATATCTCTCGAGATCAAAAAGGAAAGGCTTCAGGCTGCTGTGCCACGTGGGGGTGAGTCCCGTCCGAGTAGACTTTCAGTTTTCGAAACATCTGCCGGCCGAGGCTGTTCTTGGGGAGCATACCCTTGATCGCGCGCTCGACGACGAACTCGGGTTTGCGCTCGAGCAGATGGCCGTAGCTCACCGAGGTGAGGCCGCCTGGGTAGCCGGAGTGCCGATGGTAGAGTTTGTCCTCGCGCTTGTTGCCCGAGAGGGTCACCTGAGCCGCATTCGTGACGATGACGAAGTCGCCTGTGTCCACGTGCGGCGTGAACTCGGGACGATGCTTACCACGAAGGACATGCGCCACCTTGGACGCAAGACGGCCTAGCGGTTGACCCGCAGCATCGACAACATACCACTTGCGTTCGATTTCAGACGCCTTGGCACTTTGGGTAGCCATGATTCGCTCCTAAGACCCCGTTTCAGGGCGCGTTTCGTAGCCGCCGGCCCCTGCACTGTCAAGCAGGCACGGCGCGATAAATGCAGACACAAATCTGGGGTTTGAGGTGGGTTCGTATCGAACGCCCACCTGGCGCCCGAATTGAGATAGAAGGGTAAGCAGTGAGAATTCTTATTCAAACGGGCGGCCGATGGGGCTGCGGGGTCGGTGGAGTTTCGGTGCCGGCGCTCGTGGTGACCGTCGGGCTGTTCTGCGGCTTGGGGGCCGCCCAGGCACAGTCCGGGCAGATCCGGTGCTCGGTCACCGAGAACGGCAGCCCGGCGCGTGGCACAATCGTCGTCGCGCAAAATGGGCGAGAAGTGGGAGGCGGCTCGTGCAGCGCGGCGGTTTCCGTCCCCGCCGGCAAGTGCAAGGTCACCGTGCGGCTGGACGGCACGCTCGACAACCCATCGAAGAGCGTCAACGTCACGGTTCGCGCCGACAAAACCAGCCCGGTTTCGGTCGACTTCCAAACCGGGGTGCTCGAGGTTCGCATCGAAACCAAGGAGGCGCGGGGAACAGGTATCGTGACCGTGAACCGCGGTTCCAAGCGCATCGGCACGCTCGGGAGCGGGGTGGCCGCTCACCTCAGCGTGGGCCCCTACGAGGTGGTCGTGCGACTCGGCGGTGAAGAGCGGCGCTACTCGGTCGATCTGCGTGCCGGCCAACGGCGCCTGGTGCGTGCCCAGTTTTAGCGGTCGACCGGTAAGATAGCGGAATAAAAGTGGAACTGCGCAAACTCGACCCGATCTAGCACGCTGCTAGGCTCCGACGGAGCGATGACGAACATGCCGGAGCTTGCGCGGCGGACGCCCACGCCGTCGCCCTATTCGCCCAACGCGATCTTGCGATGGCTCTACCGGCGCTTCTTCGCCCACATTCGGGTCGACGAGAAGTGGAGCCGCGGGGTGCGCGACGCGGCCAGCAAGGGAGTGGTCGTCTATGTGATGAGGTCGCTGTCGTTCTTGGACTTCATCTGCCTCGACTTCCTGCTGAAGAAGTTTGGTCTGCCTTTGGTCCGATTCGTCAACGACCTGGGGCTGTGGATCCTCGAGCCCTTTGGGAAGGGTGAACGGCGGCTGAGCCTGCGGCGCCAGATCCCGGAAGCCGAGGCGTTGGAGCAAACGGTCGGCGACGGCTACAGCGCGCTGTTGTTCCTGAGGCGCCCGCCGAAATTTGGAAGCCAGGCGCGCCGCGGACGTGAGCTCGAAGTCGATCTGATCGCGGCACTCGTAGCGAGGCAGCGAACCTCTACGCAGCCCATCCTATTGGTTCCGCAGACCTTCGTGTGGAGCAAGCAGGCCGCGACCGCGAGCCCAGGCTTGCTCGACCTGCTGTTCGGCCCAGTGCAGTGGCCAGGCAGGTTACGCGTCCTGTTCCAGTTCTTGCTGAACTACCGGGACGCGAAGCTTCGCTCCGGGGAACCCTTCAACCTCCAGGAGTTTTTCGAAAAGAGGCCCGAGCTGACCGACTGCGAGGCTGCCGACAAGATTCGGTACGCGTTGCTTCGGCGCATGGAGCGCGATCGCGCGGTCATCCTGGGCCCCATGAAGAAGACCCCAGCCCGCATCCAGGATGAGCTGCTACGGAGCCCAAGAGTCCGGGCACACATCGAACGCTTCGCCGACGAAAGGGGCATTTCGTACGCAAAAGCCGAGAAGGTGGCTCGCAAGCAACTCAAGCGCCTCTGCGCCAAGCAGAGCCTCCTCGTGGTCGACCTCATGCACCGGTTCCTCACCTGGGTTTGGTCGAAGATGTATGACGGCGTCGACCTCGACAAGGAAGGCCTCGAACGCGTGCGTGCAGCGGCCCACGACGCCTCGCTGGTCCTGCTGCCGAGCCACAAGAGCCACGTCGATTACTTGGTGCTGAGCGACATGCTCCACGGCAACGCGCTGATGCCGCCGCTGGTCGCCGCGGGCGACAACCTCAGCTTCTGGCCAATCGGGATTCTCCTGCGTCGGGGTGGTGCCTTCTTCATTCGCCGTAACTTCAACGAGGACACCCTCTACCCTGCGCTGGTCGAGGCGTACATGCGCAAACTGATGGCGGAAGGCTTCACGATCGAGTTCTTCTTGGAGGGTGGCCGCTCTCGAATCGGCAAGCCTTTGCCGCCCAAGTACGGGCTGCTGTCGATGGTATTCGACTCGGCAACGAAGCTTCGTGGCACCAAGGTCAAGCTCGTCCCGATTTCGATCGGATACGAACGCATCATCGAGGAACGCTCCTTCGTCCACGAGCTCGCGGGCGGCGACAAGCACTCCGAAAACGTGGGGGACTTGATCAAGAGCTCGAGCATTCTGAGGTCGAAGTGGGGCCGGCTCTACGTCCAGTTCGGTGAAATCATCGATTTCGACGACTTTCAGGCGGAGACCATCGAGCGCTCGAGCGGTGAGTTGTCGAGCATGGACGACATCACCCCCGACCAACAACGCAATGCGGTTCGGGCGCTGGCGCACAAAGTGATGTACTCGATCAATGAGGTCACCGTGGTGACGCCGGCAGCACTCGTGGCCATGGCGCTGTTGAGCCACCAAAAACGCGGCATGACTCGGGCTGCTCTGTCGAACGCGTGCGAGGACCTGCTCGCTACGCTGGACGTCATGCATGCACGAATCGCCCACCAGCTCCGCATCGGCGACGGCCGGATCCGCGAGGACACGATCGACGAAGCGTTGCACCTGTTCCTCGACGCCCGTCTGATCATCGCGCACGACACGGGACCCGAGCCGATCTACACCATTCACTCCGAGCGACGCATAGCGCTCGAGTACTACCAGAACACGATTATTCACTTCTTCGTGCCGCGAGCTTTAATCTCGTCCGCCCTATTGGTGGACACCGAGGAGTGGGTCGACATCGGGCGCCTCAACGACCGGGTCCAGCAGCTATCGAGGGTCTTCAAGCACGAGTTCATGTATCGAACCGACGCCACCTTCGACGAGATTTTCCAAGACGCGCTGCGCGACATGGTCCACGACGGTGAGAGCGAGGTCCGGGATGGCTATGCGCAAGCCACCGAGGGGGCGATGCGTCAACGGCTCGAGCGATACGCAACGATGCTCCAGACCTTTTTCGAGAGCTACCTCCTCGCTTTGCGTGGTGCAGAGATCGTGCTCGATGGCCCGATTCCGAAGAAGGATTGGTACAAGCGGACGCTCGCGTTGGGCCAGCAGATGTACCTGGCGGGCGAGATCGAGCGCCGCGAATCACTCTCGAAGCTCAAGCTGGAGACCGCCCTCAAGGCGCTGCAGGACTACCGTCTCATCCAAGTGAACGATGACACCCTGGAGCGGGGAGACGGCGTGGAAAGTGTCGGCGACCTGCACGCCCTAGAGCCGAAGCTCACCGGGTTTCTTCGCTGACGCCCTTCGCCTCTAGGGCGTTCAGGTATTCGCAGATACCGCCCGCTTCTCCGTGGTTCTTGCTATGTTGCGGAGTCCACTGCAATGATCAAAAGTAGCCTTTCCAAACGCGGCTCGTGCGTGCTTTTCATTTTTCTCGCCCTCGGGGTGAGTTGTGCCCACCCATCGAGCGGTGTGGAGGGGACCACCCCCGACTCGGCGAGCGGAGCGCGCCTGGACCTTGGACTACGTTTGACGGACGGTCGCTGGCTCGAATTGGCCGACCTGCGTGGCACCCCGGTGCTGCTGTTCGTGTTTGCGACGTTTGACGCAGGCAGCCAAGCATCGTTGACCCCACTGAGGCCCTTCGTGCCACAGCATCCCGAGGTCGTCGTGATTGGCATCGCCGCGCAGCCTCGTGCAGCGCAGCTGGTCGAAGCGTGGACCTATGCTCTCGATCCGCCTTTCGTCGTCGGCGCCAATCCGTACGGACGCGTCGAGAACGCAGAAAGCATGCTCGGGAAAATCGAGATCGTGCCGACCTACATCTTGTACGACGCCAACGGCTACGAGATCGCTCGCACGACTGGATTGCTCACGGAGTCGGATCTGGCCCCGCTGGTGGCACCCTTGCCTCGCGAATCCGACTAGACGATCCCCTGCTGCTTCCACAGCGTGCCTAGATCGTCGTCGAGTCGATCGAGCACCAACGCCCGGACCGCTTCTGCAGAGCCGCACTCCAAGGCGTCGCGGGCTACCTCCGCGGCGGTGCGCAGGTCGACGTTACGAATCACCGCGCGCGCCAGCGGCACGACTCTCACGGGCACTGATATCTCCCGGTAGCCGAGGCCCAGCGCGACGCACAACGCCACGGGGTCCGCGGCCAGGTCGCCGCACATGGAACAGGGAAGCTGAGCATCGCTTGCCGCCGTGATCGTGCGCTGCAGGAGGCCGAGCACCGACGGGTCGAGGGACTGGGCAGCCGAGCGGTCGCCTCGATGGTCGAACGCCAGGGTGTAGTGCGCCAGGTCGTTGGTGCCGACGGCAAAAAAATCGGCGTGCTGCGTAAATCGCTCCGCAAGCAGCGCTGCAGAGGGCACCTCGACCATCATCCCGATCGGAACCTCGGCCGTCCTAGCACGCTCGTCGTTCAGCTCGCTCCTGCACCTGTCGACCAACGCCCGCGCTTCACGGAACTCTTGCACGGTCGACACCATCGGGAACATCAGCGCGACCGAGCCGTCGGTGCCCGCCCTCAACACTGCGTTGATTTGGGCCGTCAACCAGCCCCGTTCCCTCGCTTGGAGGTCAGGTGCCCGTAGACCCTTGTCACCCCGCCAGTCGAAGGTGCGAAAGACGACTCGCTTCGGAGCCATCGCCTGGACGACGCCACGGTACACTTCGAGCTGGGCTTCTTCGGACGGGGGCTCCAGACTGTCGAGACACATGAACTCGGTTCGATAGAGGCCGATGCCCTCCGCGCCGTTCTCGAGCGCGGCCTGCACATCGTTCGGTAGCTCCACGTTGGCTGCGACCGAAATCGCGACTCCGTCGCGCGTAATCGCGGTCGTCGAGCGTTCTGCCTCGAGGAACGCAGCAAAACGATCCCGACGCTGCTCCGCCGCGCGGCGCTCGTCCTGGGACACGCGCACGGCCACCTCCCCCGCGAAGCCGTCGACCAGGACCACGTCGTCGTCTTCGATGTGGGTCGCCACTGGACCGACGCCCACAACGGCCGGGACGCCAAACGTTCGCGCGAGGATCGCTGTGTGACTGCTTCCGGCACCCATTTCCGTCACCAACCCGACGGTCGGTGGCGCCAACATGTGGACCGCATCCGCAGGCGTGAGATCGTGCGCTATCAGGACCATCGGCTGCTCGGTGGAACGCTCCGTACGCTGCTCCCCCCGGAGGTGGCGCAGCAGATGTTCTCGAACATGCTCGATGTCCCGGGCTCGTTCCTGGAAATAGGACGAGGCGTCCTCGAGGAGCGGCTTCTTGAGGCGCTCGGTCACTTTGGACAGAGCCCATTCGGCGTTGATCCGGTCGTTCCGGATCGCCTCACAGGTCGCGTCGATGAGCAGGGCGTCACCATGCATCAGGAGGTAGACGTCGAGAATCGGCGCGTAGGTCGGGCCGTGCCGTTCGATGAGCTCCTGCTTGGCCGCTTCGATCTCGGCACGCGATTTCGAGACCGCCTCTTCGAATCGCGAAAGCTCGGACGGGATACTCGCGTCCTCGATCCGACGATCTAAAGCTCGGCGAGGCTCGCGGCCAAGCACGCGAGCAGCGCCAACCGCAACGCCGAGCGATGCCGCGATCCCCTTGAACCGCGCAGTGTCCGTCACTGCATCTCTCCGAATCCCTGCGCCACCAGCCCGCAAAGCGCGGCAAGTGCCGCTTCGGCGTCCGCGCCTCGCGCACGAATTGTGATCTGCGAGCCCTGCTGACCACAAAGCAGGAGCACGCCCATGATGCTCTTGGCGTCAGCGGTTTGGCCATCCTTGCTCACTTCAATGTGTGACTCGTACCGGTTCGCCAGATCGACCAACTTCGCGGCGGCCCGCGCGTGCAGGCCCAAGGGGTTGGGCACCTCGACGGTGGCCGTCAACCCTTCTGTCACAGAGCCGCCCGCTGCGCGTCGCGATGGGCCACAACGACCTCATGGTCGCCGCCGAGCTGACGGCCGAGCTCCTCGGCCAATGCAACGGAGCGATGTCTGCCCCCGGTACACCCGAGCGCAACCGTGAGATACGCCTTCCCTTCGCGCGCGTACTGCGGCAGCGCATAGTCGAGGAGTGGCCGCAGATGCCGAAGGAGCTCCTTTGTTTCAGGAGCTTTCAGCACGTACGCCGACACCTCCGGATCCATTCCGGTCTTCGGGCGCAACGCGTCGATGAAGTGCGGATTCGGCAGAAAGCGTAGATCGAACACCAGGTCGGCGTGCATGGGCACACCGTACTTGAAGCCAAACGAGACCAAGCGAACGACCATCGACGGACGCTCCGAGTCACGACCGATGTAGTCGACCAGTTGGCGTCGCAGGTCGTGAACGCTGAAGTCGGTGGTGTCGATCACGATGTCCGCGCGCGCACGAAGGTCCGCAAGGCGCTCTCGCTCCCCTGCGATCGCACCCTGCAGGTCACCTGTCCGCGCGAGCGCGTGGGGCCTACGGGTCTCGCTGAACCGCCGAACCAGAACCTCGTCCGCGCAATCGAGGAAGATGACCTGCACGTGGTGCCCGGAGGCTTCGAGCCCCACGATCGTCTCCTCCGCTCCGCTCAGGAACGCGCCAGTGCGAACGTCGATACCCAGGCCGACCTGGCGAAGCGTGCCCTCCCGGCTGACTAGCGCGAGCAGATCCGGCGCCAGCCCAGGGGGCAGGTTGTCGACACAGTAGAAGCCCGCGTCTTCGAGCACGCGAAGCGCGCTCGTTCTTCCGGCGCCCGACAACCCAGTGATGATGATGACCTGGGGCGCCTCGCTCATCGTTCGGGCCCGGAGTCCTCCTCGTCGACGTCGCGCATCAACGTGTCGATGAATTTCTGTGCCCCGTGATGCCCGGCAGCCTTGAGGATGTGATTGCGCGCTGCAACCTCCAGGATGACCGCCATGTTGCGACCAGGTCGAACGGGAATTCGCAACATCGGCATGGGAACGCCCAGGATGTCCAAAGTCGATTCATCGAGTCCGAGCCGATCGAACGGCTCGCCGTCGCTCCAAGGGCAGAGCTCGACCACTAGCTGCAGCGTTTTCTCGGAGCGCACGGCGGTGGCCCCGAACAAATCGCGAACGTTGATGATCCCGATGCCGCGCACCTCCAGATGATTGCGGAGCAAGGTTGGCGCGCGGCCAACAATCTCTTCGGACGGAAGCAGCGACAAGACGACCTGATCATCGGCGACGAACCGATGCCCGCGCTCGACCAAGAAGAGCGCGCATTCGCTCTTGCCGATGCCGCTCGGACCGAGCAGCAGCGTGCCAACGCCGTGCACGTCCATCAGGACGCCATGACGGGTTTCAGAAGGCGCCAGGAGTCCGTCGAGCACGCGATGAATTGCCTGAATCGCGCGACTCGATCGAGGTTCAGCGACCGCGAGCG
>JAUXFZ010000120.1 GCA_030622585.1 Myxococcales bacterium | reverse complement strand
GCTCGACGAGTTTTCGAATCTCCTCACGTACCACAGCATGTTGCACGAAGACATGCGCCATCTGTTCGATGGGTTCCCGTCGAAGGCGCACCCGATGGCGGTTCTCTCCTCCATGGTAAGCGCACTTTCCGCGTACTACCCGGAGAGTATCGAGCCCGACCCCAGCAACAAGCAGGACATCGCGCGATTGCTTTCCAAGCTTCGTACAATCGCGGGGTTCAGCTACCAAAAGAGGCAAGGTCGGCCGGTAGCCTATCCCAAGAACGATCTCGACTACTGCGGGAACTTCCTGCACATGATGTTCTCGCACCCCGCAGAACCGACCTATCTACCCGACCCGGAGCTGGTGAAGGCGCTCAACGTCCTGCTGATCCTCCACGCCGATCACGAGCAGAACTGCTCGACCTCGACCGTTCGCATGGTGGGCTCGAGCCAGGCCAACCTCTACGCCGCGATCAGCGCCGGCATTTCCGCGCTTTGGGGCCCGCTGCATGGCGGCGCCAACCAAGCGGTCATCGACATGCTCGAAGAGATCCGCGACGAGGGCGGCAACTCCACTGCGTTCATGGAGCAGGTGAAGAACCGGGAGCGCCGGCTGATGGGCTTCGGTCACCGCGTCTACAAGAACTTCGACCCACGCGCGATGATCCTCAAGAAGTACGCAGACCACCTGCTGGCCCATCTCAATATCGAAGACGAGCTCTTCGACATCGCGCGGCAGCTCGAAGAGGTCGCGCTGTCCGACGAGTACTTCATCGAGCGAAAGCTCTACCCGAACGTCGATTTCTACAGCGGCATCATCTACCGCGCGATGGGCATCCCCACCGAAATGTTCACCGTGCTGTTCGCTCTAGGCCGCATCCCCGGTTGGATCGCCCATTGGAAAGAGATGATGGAAGCCCCGGACGTACGCATCGCCCGACCGCGCCAAATCTACATGGGAGCCACCAAACGCGACTACAAGCCCACAGGCTCCCGCCGCCCGCCGCCCTAACCCCGACGCAGTCGTGGATTCGATATGGGTGAGCCTTTCAAACCGAACCTGAAAGCGCACGAGCTGCCGCGCGAGACATTGGTCGACTTGTGGCATCGGACGGTCGACGCTCACGCGAAGCTCCGCGAAACCTGGTCTTCGGCCGTCGCCGGGAAGTATGGCCAGGAGGTGGCCGATGCGGTGTCGCTCAGCGGCTGGCCGCCGGAGAAAACCGGCGCAACCCCGAAGCAACTCTTCTTCGACGACCTTCGATTCATCGTCGCCGCGACTGAGCTCCAACCTGATTTGCTGACGGTCGCCAGCCGCAACCAAGCAGATATCCCCGAGGAGCTATCAGGCAATCGTTCTTGGTTCCAATGGCTTGTATTCGCTTCGCGGCTGTTGGGGGCTTCGTCAAATCCGAAGCACGGGAGGCCGGCTTGGGTGGGCACTCCGGGCAGAGCGCGGGGCCTCGCGCGAGGCAAGGGGATCGATCTCGGGTTCGCGCTGCTGCTCAGAGCGTGGCAACGGTCGCAGGGGACACACGCGTCGGAAATCGACACCGAGGCGTTCGAGCGCAAGGTGTTGAGCGACTACGACGAAAAGACACTGGCGCTCCTCTGGAACTGCGCGGCGGTCGCCTACATGCTCGCCACCGATCGCTGGTACACGGGCATCCGACGACGCTACGGTGATGAGGCAGCGCAGGAGCTCGAGAAAGACGTATGGATCGACCACGGCGCAGCCGAGCACGACTTGCGCATCGGTCAGGAGGCCATGGGAGTCACCGGGAACGACGTCGAGAGCTTATTGCGAAGCTTTCAGTTCGCCCCGGGCGAGGTCGGCATCCTTGATGTCGAGTTCGAACTCATCGACGAGAATCACGGGATTATGACTCATCACGCATGCCCGGCGTTGGACCGCTTCGAGCATTTCGACGACGTTCGACTCAAACACTGCTGCGACATCTGCATTGCCGGCATGCCCATATCGGGCGAGATGCTCAACCGGAAGATCGAGTGCAAACCGCTCAAGCTACCGCCGCGCATGGACTCGAACGATATTGCCTGTCGCTGGGAATACAGGCTTCGAGAACAGTCCTGAGCGGAAAAGCCCGCAGCAACAAGGCTGACGCGATACACTCCCGCGAATTGCCGGGGAGAATGAGGATGGCTCGAGTTGTGGTTTCGTTTCTGTTGGTTGCGCTTCTAGCCGGCCGGGCCAGTGCGGTTCACGCCGAAGACGAGGTCGCCGAGCCGGCTGACGTCGGGGGCCCGGAGGGGGCTTCAGGCACGTCTGCAGAAGCCGAAGAGAAACCGGTGGCAATGTTCGGGGAAACGTACCCCGTACGCTTTGCGCGGCGACCGTTGGTGATGGACGAGGGGATGGTTCGTGCGGACGGACGGCTCACGGTTGGAGGCGCGCCCGGGACGGGTACGTTCTCCTCGTTGGACATCGGCGGTGCGGTGAGCCCGATCGAGAACCTAGAGCTTGGCCTGAGCACAGAGCTCACTGGGGCGGTTCCGACGTCAGGCGGAGTCAGCCTGATCAGCGTCATCTTCTCACCGAAGGCCAGTTACGGCGACATCCCGATCTACGCTCGATACCAGTTCGCGGAAAGCGACGTGGCGCTCGTCGCGGTCGATTTCGGGCTCGTGTTGCCATCGAACACAGACTTCACACTCAGCGCGGGTCTCCCCATCCGCATTGTGGAGCTCTTCGGCCTTTTCACCATGGACGCGACCCTCAGCGCGCGTTACCGCAATGGCGACAAGTACGCGGACTTCATCGCCAACCCCTCGAAGAACACCGCCGAATTCGCGTTCTCCGGCGCTAGCGTCATCAACTTCACCGACAACGGCTTCGTAGAAATCGGAGGCGGAGTCGCCATCGTCAACGTGGGTGGCGGCGCCGGCGCAAAGAACGTAATCGAGCTCCCGTTCTTCCTCGGTGGAGGTTACACCTACGAAGGCAAAGTCCTCGCGGACATCTTCGCGCAGTTCGGGTTTGATCCATTGATGTTGGCAAACGGACCCCCTAGCGTAGATTTGTTCCCCGTCAGCGACAGTTGGTACGTGACGATCGGCGCAACGATTCACACCAAGGCGCTCTTTGGCAAGAACAAGAAGTAGGTCAGGCGTCCGTCGCGCCGAGGCGCTCGAGCAGCGCTTTTGCCATGTCGGCGACTTCCTGCCGCTCGAGCTCCCGCGTGTCGGTGCTCTGGTAGCTCTCGAGGTCCGCATCGGGAAGCCCTTGCAAGAATCGGCTCGGTGTAATCTTCACCAGCCGTCCACGGGCGACGCGATCTTTGTGCCGCGTCAGATAGAGCACGTCCCGCGCACGGGTGACCCCCACGTAGAATAGCCGCCGCTCCTCTTCGAGGTCGGCCATCGACGCGTCCGTAATCTTGGGGTCGATCGTTCTGGCATGAGGCAACACACCCTCGACGCATCCGATCAGAAACACGACCGAGAACTCGAGCCCCTTCGCCGAATGGAGTGACGAGAGCGTCACCTGCCTGTCCGTTTCGGGCTCGTCCGGATTGCTCGGATCGAGTGCGATGTGATGCAGAAGCTGCTGCAACTCCCTGCGATCCGCTCCGCTGCGTGCCTCGAGCCGCTCGACGCTTCGCAGAAGGAAGTCGATGTTCGCGCGGCGCCGCTTGGCATCCGGAGTTTGGTCGCCACCGTCTTGCAGCATGCCGACCGTCCGCAACAAAGAAGTCGCCGCGCCCGTGACATCCCCTGCTCTAAGCCCTTCTCCGGCCGTCTCGATCGCCTCGCCCAGCCGAACGGCAGACGCCTTGGCGCGCGCAGAGAGTGCTTCTATTCGATCCGCGCTCCGCACGGCCCGAAGAAGACTCATGCCATGCGCCTCCGCGTGGTCGACGATGTGCCGGAGCGACTGAGCGCCCAGGCCCCTGGCCGGTGTGTTCACGATCCGGCGCAGCGAAAGCTCATCGCGTGGATTCGACGCCACCCGCAGGTAAGCAATCCCGTCCTTGATCTCTTTGCGGTCGAAGAACTTGGTTCCTCCGAAAACCCGGTACGAGATCCCTGCGATGCGAAGCTCCTCTTCGAGCAACTTCGCCTGGGTGTTCGACCGATAGAGCACCGCAATCTGCCGTGGGTCGGTGCCTTCTCGTTCGAGCCTTCGAATTTCGGTGGCCACGAACTTGGCCTCTTCTTGCGGCTCGGGCAGTACGCACATGCGCACGGGTGAACCCCCTTCCCGCGTCGCCTTCAGGACCTTGGCGTAGGGACGTTTGCGCGATTTCTCGATGGCTGAGTTGGCCACGTTCAAGATCGGGGCGCAGGAGCGATAGTTCTGCTCGAGCTTGGTGATGACAGCGCCGGGAAAGTACTGCTCGAAGTCGAGAATATTGTCGACGCACGCACCGCGCCAGCCGTAGATGGACTGATCGTCGTCGCCGACCACGCACACGTTGCCTCGCTCGTTGGCGAGCAGCCGAACGAGATCTAGTTGCGCGACGTTGGTGTCTTGAAACTCGTCGACGAGGACGTGGGCAAACCGAGTGCGCCACTTGCTTCGAATGCCGGGCCGATCACGAAGGAGCATCACGGGCTTGACGACCAGATCGTCGAAATCCACGGCATGCATGCCCGCGAGCGTCGACTCGTAAGCGCCATAGATACTGGCAGCCACCTGATCGTATTCGTCTCCCTTGGCGCGCACCTTGCCAGGCTCGCGAAGGGCGTTCTTCCAGAGCGAGATCCGAGAAAGAATCGCCTGCGCGTCGAGCCGCCTGTCCGCTTCTGCTTCAGTGCGCAGCAACTCCCTCACGACGCCGAGGCTGTCCCCCTGGTCGAAAATTGTGAAGCGCGAACCGAGACCGAGCGCCTTGGCTTCCTCGCGCACGAAGCGCACCCCGAAGCTGTGAAACGTCGACAACCAAATCGCCTTGGCCGTTCCGTCTCCTACGGCGGCGCCGAGGCGATCGCGCATTTCGTTGGCCGCCTTGTTGGTGAAGGTCACCGCTAGGATCGCGGCAGGCTCTACACCGGATGCAAGCAACCGTGCGATTCGCTCAGTGATGACACGGGTCTTGCCCGAACCGGCGCCCGCGAGAACCAACAACGGCCCTTCTTCGTGCTCTACGGCCGCTCGCTGCTGTGCATTGAGTTGCAAGGCTGCCCGAGGTAGCCCAGCGCACGCGGGGGTTCAAGGCGTCGACGACCTCATTGCCGCTCCAAAAACTCGAGCAGGTTCGGGACGATGAGCTCCGGCGCATCCTCTTGGAGAAAATGCCCAGCCTTGTCGAGCCACAGAATCGGTGCGTCCGGAAAATCGGGCTGCCAGAGCCGCTTGTAGACGCCCGAAGGGAACACTGGATCTTTCGTTCCCCACGCAAACGCCACGGGGCGACCTCGAAAAGCCATCAGCCCCGTGTGCACCTCGTCCAGGAAGTCCGAGACGGGACCGGTCGGGCTATCCGGAATCTGCCGAGGAAAGACCAAGATGGCGGTCCGGCTCGCGTAGGTTGGGTGGGGGGCAAGATAGGCGGCGCGCAAGGTGTCGTTGCGACGGTCACGGCGAATCGCTTGAAACAAGAGCTTCTTTACGAACGCGTGGCGCGCCTTGATCAACACCTCGCCAACCACGGGCGCCCGGATGAATCGTAGAATCGCCGGAACCTTCGTTCCGGCCGGTGGCCGATGCGCAAACGTGTTCATGATGTAGAGGCTCCGCACCTTGTCGGGGCGATGCGCGGGCCACGAGAGCCCAATCGGTCCTCCCCAATCCTGAACCACCACCGTCGCGTCCTCGAGACCGAGTGAGTCCATGAGCGCGATGAGGCGTTCCGAATGCCGGGGGATCGTGTACGTGCTCGCGTTGTTGGGCTTGTCCGAACGCCCGAACCCCAAATGGTCAGGGACGATTACGCGGTACCCAGCTTCGACGAGAGGCGTGATGAAGTGCCGGTAGAGGTAGCCCCATGTCGGGTTGCCGTGCACCAGCACCACCGGCCTCCCGTCGCGTGGGCCTTCGTCCACGTAATGCATCCGGGCGCTTCCTGTGTCGAAGTATCTCGGCTCGTATGGCCACGTACCGTCGAAGGTCCAGTCGCCGCCCTGGGGTCCGGGGGAGTTGCTCATCGCTCGGGTTCTATCACGATGCAGGGCATGCAACTTCCGCCGTGCGGCTTGTATCGAACGACAGGGTCCATTGCCTCCGTGGGTGAGGGCCGGCTCGTTTATTTTCACAATCATGGGGATCCGGGCCCCGGCCTCTATCTTCCGAAGGAGTGGCGCTACAACCGGGCACAGTTCGAGGCAAAAGGGCACACGATCGAGGACCCGGGGTTGGTGCGATTTCTGCAACCGCTTCCCCCAGAAGGGTTCTATGGCGTGGTCGAGTCCTTTCACTGCTGCGAGAAGCAATGCCGGCTCTTCGAGCAGGAGGCGCTGCTGCAGCTCGGATACAACGCCAGCGGCGATCCTATTCTGTTCATTCCGGAAATCGTCGACTCGATGTTCGCGATTCCAGAGAAGGGCTGGAAGACGAGCCTCGAGACGCTGGGCAAGCTGCGTCAACTCCGGGTCCCCGTGACGAAGCGCGACGCTCTGCCGCCGCAGTAAATGACAAAGTGTGAGCTGACGCACTTTTGGCTTCCGAAGCGGGCTGCCTATACTGATCGTCTGAAGCTTGCATGGGATGGCTTAACAAATGGGTGCGCGGGCGGCGAAGCATGGCCCCGCCTGACAGCGGTCCGCTCGATCAGCGGTTGGCGCGCTTCATTCCTCAGGAGCTGATCGAAGATGGTCTGCGAAGCCGAGGGCACGCGTTTCTACTGATGCGGTTCACGCTGGTCGCGGCGGTCATCACGGTAGCCTTCGCCCCGTACTTCATCTTGTACCTAAAGCTTCCCTACACGGGCCCGATGACTCTGTTGTATGCGATCAGCTTGGTACTCACGCCGATCATCCTGCAGCGGACACGCTCGGTCCGGATCGCGGCGAACTGGACCCTCTCGTGCGCCCTCGCCGTCCTGCTCGTTCAGTGTTGGACTTTGGGCGGAGTTTCGAGCCTTTCATACCCGTGGCTCTCCTGCATCCCGATGTCGGCAATGCTCCTTCGGGGCGTCCGCGGCGGGGCAGCCTGGACCCTGGTAGCGGTCGCGGGCGTCGTGGCCGTGGGGGTCGCCGACACGATGGGACTCCTTCCTGCTGGGCCGGCGCTGAGTGACGCCGCGAGGGGGGCAACGACGATCACGGTGGCGTCCCTAACCGTGGGACTCTCCGGACTCGCCTGGTTGGCCGAGAGCCGTGCCGAAGCGCTGTTGCAGGACCTCCAGCGACAG
>JAUXFZ010000372.1 GCA_030622585.1 Myxococcales bacterium | reverse complement strand
TCCGTGCGCTCACGCACCTCAGGCGCCTGGCCGCTCATCTCGGCGATGCCGCCGGCGTTGTCGGCGATGGGGCCGTACGCGTCGACCGCGAGCTGAATGCCGGTGGTGGAGAGCATACCCAGCGCGGCGATGGCCACGCCGTAGAGGCCCGCAACGTTCGCAGCGATGACCACGCCAAAGGCGATGACGATGATCGGCATAGCGGTCGACTGCATGCCAACGGCCAAGCCCGCGATGATGTTGGTCGCAGTGCCCGTTTTGCTCTGCTCCGCGATGTTATCGACCGGACCCTTGTGCATCGACGTGTAATACGACGTGATCAGACCGACTAGAACGCCAGCGCCCAAGCCGGTGACGGTCGCCAAACCCACGTCGATCCAAGTCACAAGCTGGCCCTTCGAGGTCGTCGCGCCACCTTCTGGCCACATGACGTACGCGATTCCAAAGGTCGCCACTGCCATCACGCCCGCGGCGCCGAAAGCGCCCATGTCGAGCGCGTGCTGAGGATTGCCACCCTCTTTGGTACGGACGAAGAACGTGCCGACGATCGAACAAACGATGCCTGCAGCTGCGATGACGAGCGGCATGATGATCGGGTTGACGTTACCGCTCACCACGGCATCGAAGCCGAGCCCGAGAACCATCGCACCGATCATCGCACCGACGAAAGACTCGAAGAGGTCGGCGCCCATGCCGGCCACGTCGCCGACGTTGTCACCCACGTTGTCTGCGATGACAGCGGGGTTACGGGGATCGTCCTCGGGAAGACCCGCCTCGACCTTGCCGACGAGGTCGGCGCCGACGTCCGCGGCCTTGGTGTATATGCCACCGCCGACTCGCGCGAAGAGCGCGATCGACGAGGCGCCCATCGAGAAGCCGGTGAGGACGTTGACCGTGCGAACGAGCTCCCAGCCAAGCACGTTGGTGAATAAGAGGTAGAGCCCACTGAGACCGATCGTCGCGAGACCGACGACGGTCATGCCCATGACGGTGCCGCCCGAAAACGCTACCTGGAGCGCGGGGGATAGGCCGATGCGAGCCGCCATCGTGGTTCGCACGTTGGCGTTCGTCGCGACTTTCATGCCGGCCCAGCCTGCTGCAGCCGACAAGCTCGCGCCGACGACGAAGGCGCCCGCTATCTGCCAGCCGCGCTCGGGATCGCCAAAGTAGGCAACGCCCAGAATCGCGCCAACGGCGAGCACGAAGATCGACAGGACGCGATACTCGGCCCGGATGAACGCCAACGCGCCTTCCTGAATCTGATCAGCGATCTCGACCATGTTGGCGTCGCCGGGATCCTGTTTCTTAACCCAACTCGCCTTCATCCAGGCGAAGAGAAGAGCGAGCACGCCCGCTGCGGGGGCTGCGTAAATCAGTTGTTGCATATGCGCTGAACCTCTATTTGAGCCCGACCCCGGTTAGATGCTGGCAGGCGGCGCGTTTCTACAAGATTTGAAAATCAGGTCAAACGCAGGGAGGGCGATGCAATCAGATGCCTGTAATTACAGCTGAATCAGGCTCCTCGCGCTTCGGCGATGGCCTCCTTGGCCGCAGCGAAGTCTGACGGTCCCTGGACGCTCACCCGCCCAGCGCCCTTGCCGATCCGAGCCAGAAGCCCGCTCAACACCCGGCCGGGACCCACTTCTATGAAGAGGGAGACCCCGTCGGCGATCATGGCGCGGACGCTTTGTTCCCACCGGACCGGCCGGCTAACCTGGCGGATCAGGGCGTCCTTCGCTCCGGCAGCATCCGTGATGGGCGCGGCGTCCACATTGACATACACCGGAACCCCGGGGTCGGAGAACGGGAGCCGCTCGACGTCCCCGCGCAAACGAGCCTCCGCGGGCTCCATCAGCGTCGAATGAAACGGCGCACTGACCGGAAGGGTGCTGGAACGCGCGCCGGCTTCCTTGAGTTTCGCCCCGGCTTCGCTCACGGCGGCCACCTCCCCGGCAATGACAATCTGTTGAGGCGTGTTGTAGTTGACGGCTTCGACCAAGCCCGGGACCTCCGCGCAGATCCGCTCGACCAAGGTGCGGTCGGCTTTGAGCACGGCCGCCATGGCGCCATCGCCGTACGGCACGGCCTCCTGCATATACTGACCGCGCTTGCGCACGAGTCGCACGGCATCGGCAAAGGAGAGCGTGCCGGCCGCGACATGCGCAGAGTACTCGCCGAGGCTATGGCCGGCCACCACGTCAAAGTGGACGTCGAACCGCTCGTCGAGCGCGCGGAGCACCGCGACCGATGCCGTGAGCACCGCGGGCTGAGTATTCGCGGTGAGCTTGAGTTCTTCCTCGGGACCCTCGAAGCAGAGTCGTGAGAGCGCTTCTCCCAGCACTTCGTCCGCTTCCTCGAACATCGCGCGTGCGGCCGGCGAAGAATCGAAGGCGTCGCGTCCCATGCCCACCTTTTGGCTGCCCTGGCCGGGGAAAACGAATGCGACCTTGCCCATCGCGTGCGTTCATAGCACGATCTGCAACGGGGTTCGCTTGGAAGAACGGTCAAACGCAGAGGATGCAGAGCACCTGAGCGCGCTCTCGATCGGACACTTCGTCCTCTCCGGAGTTGCTCTTCTCGGCGCAGCTCCGACGCTCTTCTACGGAGTCGCCGGCGCCAAGCTCATGGAAGAGTTCGGCAGCGACCTGTCGATGGCGATGGGTGACATTCCCGGCGGCAATTCCGACGCCATGCTCCAGGACCTGGGCTCGCTGGTGACGACCCTGATCGTGTCCGCGGTAGTCCTCGCCGTAGTGAGCGCGGTGCACCTCCTGGTCGTCGGGCTGATGATTCGAAAACGCCGGTGGTGGACCTTCTGCTACCTCACCGGCTGGGGGGAGTGCCTCATGTTTCCGTTCGGAACGATCCTCGGCATCTTCACAATCCTGGTCCTGTCGCGTCCCTCGGTGAAGCGGGAGTTCGGCCTCGATTGAGGCGGGCGATTGACAAGCCGCGTGCCGAGCCGTACCGAAGTGCGTTGAGTGGAGGCGACCCGATGGTTGAAGCGGAAGACTTGGAGCAACGAATTCGTCAGGGTGTCGGCGACGTGTCGCACATCGTGGTGAAGGACCTCACCGGCACCAAAGATCACTGGGAAGCCCTGATCGTCTCGGAGGCTTTTTCGGGCAAATCGCCCATCGAACAGCATCAGATGGTCTACGCTGCGCTGGGCGAGCTGATGGCCGGGCCCGTCCATGCACTTGCGCTCAAGACCCACTCGCCCGAGAGTTGGGCTAAGCAAGAGGGATAAAGATGGAAGACACCTCGCAAGAACGCATTCAGGGCATCATCGACAACAACGATGTGGTGCTCTTCATGAAGGGTACCAAACACTTCCCGCAGTGCGGATTTTCGGCGACCGTCGTCGAGGTGCTACGCCGCGCCGGCTCGGAGTTTCAGGACGTGAACGTCCTCGAGGATCCGGGCATCCGGCAGGGAATCAAAGAGTTCAGCAACTGGCCTACGATTCCGCAGCTCTACGTTCGCGGGAAGTTCGTGGGTGGTTGCGACATCATTCGCGAGATGTACGAAAAGGGCGAGCTCGACGCCGTGCTTTCTCCGAAAGAGGGCTGAAACGTCAGCCGACCCCATGTCGGAACTACTTGGCGGAAAATATGAGGTCATGGAGCTCGCCGGCGAGGGCGGGATGGCCAAAGTGTATCGAGGCCAGACACACGGAGCCGCGGGCTTCACGCGGCCCGTGGCCATCAAACGGGTCCTCGCGCCACTCAGCCAGAATCCCGTGTTCCTGAAGATGTTCGTCGAGGAAGCACGGGTCGTCTCGGAGCTGGACCATCCGAACATCGCGCAGATTCACGATTTCGATCGGGACCGTTCGGGCGAGTACTACTTGGTCCTCGAATGGGTCGAGGGGCTGACGCTGGC
>JAUXFZ010000208.1 GCA_030622585.1 Myxococcales bacterium | reverse complement strand
TGAGGTTGTCGACGCTCTTCTCGCAGAAGTCGCGAAGCGTTTCCTCGGAGACCACGCCCTTCACCTCGAGTGAGAGATAGCGAAACATCTCTTCGGCATCGTCGGTCACGCCGGCTTCGGTTTGGATGTGCGTTCCGCCGCCACCGTAGAAGACGCCGCCGCTGATCGCCGTCGCGCCGCCGCCATGAAAACGATCGAGAACCAGCACTCGCGCCCCGTGGGTGCTTGCCTCGAGCGCCGCACACGCCCCCGCGCCGCCAAACCCGACGACCACGACGTCGGCCTCATCGTCCCAAGCGTTGTCGTCGGTCTTGGTGACGATCAAGGGCGCTTCGGCTGGTTCGGGAGCCAATGATTTCTTCCTTTTCGACATAGGGAAGAAATAGAACATGTTTCACTTAGGCTGTCGAGGCGATTTCAGACGAGGCTAAAGGCCTAATTTTGCTTGGCTATGTGCTTGCCCGGCCTGGCACCGGAGGTCCCAGGCGTCCAGGTGCGTTCCCCCCGTGCTGCAACCGCGTGCGCAGCGTGCCCAGAACGAGTTGGACTGGGCCCACACACGTGCTTCCTGGTCTTTCCAGTCCGCGTCGAGCCCTTCCGCCTCGGCGAGCCGTGAAGCTTCGGTGAGCGCGACGGCGATTTGATCATAGACGCTTGCGATCCGCCCGTTCGCCACCGAATAGACATCGAGCGGCCCCATGCGGATGGCCTTCAACAAGGCGAGCGCCCGCTCGACGGCGGTGGTTTGCTCTTCGAGCCACGGCGCGAAGTCTTCGAGTGCGCCGTTCCACTTCGCGGCGTACGCGGCGTTCACGACCTCGACCAGCCTGGCGTACGCGGGGCTAGCCGAGCCGAAGGGATCACCTGGAACGGAGGTGGGGCTCATGCGCATGGTGCTCGGATTGATGACCACGGCTTGTTGCTTGCCGCGTCCACAGCCGAGTCCCACGCACGAGAGGCACCCAAGGACGACTGTAAGGACGACTCGCAGCACGGCCGTTACTCTAGCTCCGAACGAGCGGCGGGTATCGCGCCTTCGAGGAAATCGACGTATCGAGTCGCGATTAAGCCGACGAGGAGCATATCGTTGTGGTCGATCCGCGGGACTTCGATGTACTGCTCGGCATGAAACATCCTGGCGAGCTCTTTGCCGTGGTGCACGTCGATGATCGAATCCGCTGCTCCGTGTGCGACGAGCAACGGGCATGACACCTGTCCCGCAAAGTCCCGCGTCATGAAGCGGTGCTCGAGCACGCGGCCAATGGGAAGCCAGCGGTAGTGTTCTTTTGCGAGGTCGACGACCGAAGTGAAGGTCGATTCGAGCACCAGCGCGCCCGCGCTCACCCTCGCCGCCAGTTGCGCCGCCACGCCGCCCCCGAGGCTGCGCCCGTGGATCGCGATGCGGCCGGGATCCGCGCGCAGCTCGCCGGTGACCCATTGCCACGCCGCCGTCGCATCCTTGTGCAGGCCGGCTTCACCCGGCACCCCGGTGCTTCCGGGGTAGCCCCGGTAGTGAATACCGACGAAGTCCCAGCCCTCGCTGAGCAACAAGTTCTGCAGCTCGACCTGCGCGAGTAGCGAGGACGCGTTGCCGTGAAAGTAGAGCAGGACCCGCCGAGGGCCGGTGCGAACGGCGGCACGATGCCACCCGTAGAGGGTCTCTCCGTCTTCGGTCGGGACACGGAGCTCGGTGGCGCCCACCTGCGCGGCGACGTTGCTCAATAGCGATTCGTCGACGCCTTGAGGCCCCGGGAACACCATTTGTCGTTGAAACTCCGAGAACAAGCCCATAGCCACCCACACTATTGCGACTACGACCACCGAGGCCAGTCCGAATTGGCGTGTCACGAGGCATGAATTACCATGCGCGGCGATGACAGGAAGTATGAAATCAGTCGCCTTCGGGCTCGTGTTGCTCTTGGGGGCCTGCGGCGGGTCGAAGTCCACGTCCGGGAGCACCGGCAAAGTAAGCGCGATCGAGGCTATGGGGGTGACTCCGCCCGATTCTCCCTGGGGAGAGATGAGCGTCGCGGACAAGGAGTTTTATATGATCGGCAAGGTGAATCCGATCATGAAGGAGCTCTTCGCGGCCCATGATGCCGAAGAGTTTGCCGGGTTCGACTGTGTTGACTGTCACGGCGAGGAGATGCGCGAGATCGACTTCAAGATGCCCGCGCCGTCCATGTACATCGTCCCGCCCGAGGGGACCCCGGGGCATCGCGGCATGCTGTCGACCTTCCCCGAGATGGTGAAGTTCATGCAGGAGACGGTCACGCCGGCAATGGGCAAGCTCATCGGCGTCGAGAATTTCACCTGCGCCGGCTGCCATCCGAGCGCGCCGAAAACCAAGGGATAGGGAGCCGAACAGCCGTCTTTGACCGAGCTGGGAGCCCCTGCTAGCGTTCAGCCACTTTTTTCCGGAGGGAATCCGATGACCTGGGTCATTACACGTCTTTGCCGCGACTGCCTCGACATCTCTTGCGTCGATGTTTGTCCCGTCGAGTGCATCTACGAGTACAAGGGCGACGATAAAGCGACGTTCCCGAACCAGCTGTACATCCAACCGGAAGAGTGCATCGACTGCGGCGCGTGCGAGCCGGAGTGCCCTTGGGAAGCCATCTACGAAGACGCGTCCGTTCCGGAGGTCTTCGAAGCGGACACTCCGCTCAACGCCAAGATGATGGAAAGCCAGGATGACTTCGAGGTGCCCGTCAACGAGGGAACGGACCAGCCGACTCCCGAGCAGGTCGCCGAGAACAAAACCAAGTGGAACCTGACCGCCTAGGTCAACCGTTTGAAGAAAGGGACTGCCCCCTTTTGCGCTGGATGAACCGGTAGGCCGAGTAGCTGTAGGCGATCACCAGGGCGGTGAGGCCAAGGTAGGCTACGTTGAGGTAGAAGTCGGCTAGCTCGTTGGCGCTCCAGCCGTGCTGCTGCACTAGGCGATTCATGTCGCCGTCGCTCTCGCTGCCGATAGCGGAGCCCCAGGGCATCTGCGACACGTCCGATGAGACGGTGCGCCACAGCATGACCGCTTGCGTGAAGCAGAGCCCCGCGGGGATGAGTATGATCCAGCGCCAAAAGTCCCATCGCAAGCGATCGGGGAGTGCGAAGTGGAACGCGACTAGGATGAAAGAGCCGAACACGAGCTCGCCCAGTGCGCCAGAGAGGACCTGCCACATCAAGGTCTGCGTGCGCGGAATCAAAAAAGTCATCACCGCCCACGCGAGGGTCACCACCGATGCGCTGGCAAGCATGAACCAGTTCTTCTCGCGATAGGTGTGGAACAGCAGCCAACCGAGGATAGTGGCCACGATAACCCCCATCCCGACCGACTGGTCGTCGAACCAGAACGTGAAGAATGGGAGCGGAATGGCGATGCGGCTGCTGATCCATGACGCCGTCGCATGTCCCATCTCATGAAAAGGCATGCCTACCAGGAACGCGACCAGGCGGCCGAAGCCGGTCGAGCAGAACAACAGACTCAACAGCATCACCACCGGCACCGCGATGAGATTCTCCATCCCTTGGTCGTACTGGCTACGGCTGTGGGTCAGTCGCGCGCCTTTGGAGACGCGTGGCGAATGGCTGGCCGTCAGTGGAGCGAGGACCCGTGGCGCCCGGCGCGATGTGCGGAGCGCGCTTGCGAGGTGGAAGAACGCCCCGTCGCCGAGCCATTACCCGCCGCACGAGCGGCACTGCCACGAGCCGACCTCGTCGGCGCCCTTCACCCGAAGCGGCTGCATCACCGGGTCGACGCACTGTGGGCATCGCATGCCCATCTCGTCGCCGAGCGACACCGGCACGACTTCGGTTGCTTTGGCGAGCGACCCGCCACCGACGAGCTCGCGGATCTCGTGACGGTCCAAGAAGAGCCCACGGCATTGTGCGCAGAGCTCGACGTTTACGCCTGGACTCGCCTCGTACTCCGACAGCGGCATCGAAATGCATGTTGGACATGGCCCCACTGGTTCAATGTACTATGACGCCCCGCATGCGACGAACGCTGGCTGAAAATGGCGTGTTCTTGCTTCGCGTTTCGGTGTCTTTGCTGATGCTCAGCCACGGGATTCCCAAGGCGTTGGAGTACGAATCGCTCGTGCAGAGCTTCCCCGATCCCCTCAACGTAGGCACCGAGATCAGTGCCATGCTGATCCTCTTTGCAGAGGTCGGGTGTTCGGTCTTATTGCTGCTCGGTCTGTTCGGCCGCTTCGCCTCCGCGACGCTTTTCATCGCGATGATGGTGGCGGCGCTCACACACCATTTCGCTGACCCCTTCGCGGTCAGGGAGCTGCCGCTGCTCTACGCGGCGGTCTACGCGTGCCTCACGCTCACCGGCCCGGGCTCGACCTCGATCGACGCATGGCTCAAGCGGGTCATGTTTGAAAAAGAGGAGCCAGCTTCTCGAGAGCCGCTTTGAGCCGGGCCGGGGGCACCGAGGTGAAGCATAGGCGGACCCATTTCGCGTAGCCTGCGCCGCACGAGCGCCCCGGCGAATCCGTAGGTCTTTGACAGGGTGTGAAATGCGATCGTACGGTCGCGGACGTCGGCGCGCTTCCACACCGCGTCGGGCGGCTCCGCGTCGAAGTAGATCTCCTCGTACGCCTCGTCGCACAGCACCCACAGATTGTGTCGCTTGGCGACACGCAGCATGGAGGAGATCGTTGCATCGCAGAGCACCCGGCCGGTCGGGTTGTTGGGTGTGTTGATGTAGAGCGCGACGGTGCGATCGGTCACCGCGTCTTCGAGCGCGGCTTCGACATCGAACCCGCGCTCGTCAAGCCGCGTGTAGAAGGGCACTTGGACCGGCACCGCTCCCTTGGTGGCGATGATTCCTCGGCTGAGCGGCCAGAACGGCGACGGAAGCAGCACCTCGTCCCCGGGCTCCAGCAAGACCTGGCAGACGACGCTCAAGCCGGCGGTCGCGCCCGACATGACCTGGACGAGCTCTCGGTCGAGCGCTTCTTCGTACCGGCGATCGATGTAGTCGAGGAAGGCGTCGATCAGGCTCGGCTCCCCGTGAACTGGCGCGTACCGATGGAGGCCTGGATGCTCCGCGCTCAGTTGGTGCTCGGCCTGGGCCGCAGCGACCGGGTCGCGGTAGGTGTCACCGATGTGTAGGGGGTAAATTTCGTCGTTGTTGGCAAGCGCACGCTGCTCGAGGTCGCTGTACACCCGGGGTGAGACCGAGTGCGCATGTTCGGAGACATTTGGGAAACGCGGCATGGCTCAGAGCCAGGCTAGGCTGACGATGGTGACGGTGCTGATTCCTATCAGAACCTGAAGTGGCAAGCCCAAGCGGAGGAAGTCAGTGTACTTGTAGCCGCCCGGGCCATAGACCATCAAGTTGGTTTGGAAGCCGATCGGCGTGGAGAAAGCGGTCGATGCGGCGATCATGATCATGTAGCTCATGGGGAGCAGGCCAATCCCTTGCGCTT
>JAUXFZ010000452.1 GCA_030622585.1 Myxococcales bacterium | reverse complement strand
CGGACAGCATCACGTCGACGCCGTCTTCCTTCGCGAAGCGTGCGATCAAGTCGCCGGTATACCCGTACGATCCGTAAACGAGAATCTTGCCAGGCATGATGAGGTGCTCCTTCTAACACGGACTGCGCCGTAACCCACCGGCGCGGTGCTCTTGGGCCGAGCCGCAACCCAGATGGGTCATGGTGCGGTCGTTTCGGCACTTTCGCGGGTTGACGTGTGGGCCTCCGGTGGGCACTTTACAGGAAATCGAGAGGCTCGCGCGCGCACGTCGCACGCCGAACGGGGAGTTCGCAATGACACGTAGCTTAGTAGTTTTCAGCATTCTCATACTGGCCGCCGGCTGTGACAGCGGCACAGGTGGGGCCGGTGGGACCGGAGGTTCAGGTGGCAGCGGCGGCGCGGTGGTCCCGCAAGACGTCGTGGTGGACACCTTCAATGTGGCCCTAGCGGGCTCCTTCATCCCGTTCGAGGCCGAGCGGCGTCAGCCCATCGCGGACGCCCTTGCGGCCTCCGATGCAGACATCATCTGTCTACAGGAAGTGTGGGAGCAAGCGGACAAAGAGCTCCTGCGAGATGCGGCCGCGGAGGCCTTTCCGCATTCTGCCTTGTTCGAAGACAACCTCGATACACCGGTCGATGATCCGACCGACCAGCAGGGAGAAGTGCCGCCGCCGCCGGTGGGCGTGCCTTGTCCGGACGAGGATGTGGGAGACGACAACATCCTCGATCAAATGAACGCTGCCGTCGACTGCGTGCAGGAGTTCTGTTCGACGACGACGCCGGACGACGAAGACGGTCGTACGACCAGTGCGGCGTGCGCCGGTGCCAATTGCGTTGGGGCGGTCGCAGGGCTTTTGTTCGGCAACGCTCAGCAGCAGCGCTGCTACGCTTCCGTCATCACGCAGCTCCCGACCGAGACGTTCGGATACATGCGCAACAGCTCTGCGACGGTCGACAATCAAGACGTGGCCTTTCGCGGGCAAAATGGCGTGATGATCCTTTCGCGCTATCCGCTCAAAGACACCACGAACTGGGTGATACCGGGCACCTGGAACCGCCGGAACATCCTCAGCGCGACGGTCGAGATTCCCAACGGTGCGGAGCTCGACGTCTATTGCAATCACCTGACGCCGATCTTCATGGACTTCACCTTTCCCTACACGGGGCAGTACGGCGACGGGATGACCGGTGCCGACGGCTGGCAAGCTGAACAAGAGCTTCAAGCGGAGAAGCTCGTCGACCACGTGATCGAGACGAGTGGCACCCGGCCTGCAGTAATCCTGGGCGATCTCAACGCGGGCCACGCGTTCCCCGACGAAGACATCTCCGCGGAAGGCGAGGCAACGCTAGACTTGCTCGAGGCGGCCTTCGTACCGGCGTACACGGCCGACTACGCACCCCTCTGCACCTTCTGCAGCACCAACCCCGTCACCAACCCCAGCGACGATCCCGACGCGGTATCGGGATGGATCGACCACATCCAGCTTCACAACTTGTCGGCCGACGCCGTGGTCTCGACCGAACGCGTCTACGACGAAGACGTAGTCCCAGTAGACGACCAAATGATCCCCCTATCCGACCACTTCGGCATGCGCTCAGTAATCACCTTGCCCTAGTGGAAGATTCTCTGCTCATCGATGAGGTGCTCGATCGGTATCGGGAACCGCTGGGGGCTCACTATCCGCGCTACCGCGGGCACGTGCATCGGGTGTATCACTACACTCGGCACCTGATCGTGCAGAACGGCGGCGACCCGGATCCGGATGATTCGGCCATCGCCGTTGCGGCGGCGTTTCACGATCTGAGCTTCGCGACGGACCAAACGCTCGACTATCTCCCGCCAAGCATAGAGTCTGCGACCGAGCACCTCGAAAACCTCGGCCTCGCGGAGCTCGCGCCAGCGGTCGGACGCATGATCGGCTTTCACCACAAGCTCACTCCGTACCGCGCCGAGGATGCCAACCTCGTCGAACCGTTCCGACGCGCTGACCTGGTCGACCTTTTCGCCGTGCCCGGGGTAGGGGTTCCTTTCGCGCTTCGTCGGGAGGCGCAGTTGTCGTATCCGAAGTGCGGCTTTCGCGGCTTCGTCTGCCGGACGCTCCTTCTCGGGGCATTGAAACAGCCGTGGCGACCGGCGCCGATGTTGCGCTGGTAGATCTGCCGGGCGGGCCTCGCTCAGCCGAGCGCGTCGAAGTGCTCGAATGGGTGTTCCATCCAGGCGCTGACGATCTGGTGCATCTTCGCGGCATGGCCTCCGTCGAGGATGCGGTGGTCGAATGTCGCACCGATGTCCATGACCTTGCGCGCGACGAGCTGTCCGTCTTCGACGACGGCCCTGTCTTCGTTGGAGCCCAGCGCGAGCAGTAGTGGCACACGGCTATACGGGACCAACGGCACCAACGCGTACGGTAGCCCCAGCGACCCGACGTTCGTGATCATCACCGAACCGAAGAGGTCCTTGGGCATCCCAGCCCAGGTCATGTCGAGGTTCAGCGTGTAGTTGAGGAAGCTCGTCGCTCGGAGCAGCGGGCTCACCGCCCAAGACGGCAGGCGTGACATCAAATCCCGCGAGGTCTTCAGCGCCTTGTCGCTGCCTGTGCGAACGCCGCGCACCTTTCTCTCAAACTCGTCGCTGATGTGCTCGCGCGTTTTCTCGTTTGGCTTTTGGATGGTCGCCCCGCTCAGGTCGATCTCGCCCGTCTCGGGATCTTTCATCACGACTTGAAAGAACACGCCGATGCTATCCCGAAGATAGATCTGGTTGAAGCGCAGCAGTGCGTTCGCATCGGGCACCTCTTCGAGCACGGCGCCGATGGCCTTGGCGACCATGTGGCTGACGGTGAGACGTTTCCCGGTGTGCTCCCGGAACGCATCGATGTACCGCAACGCCTCGTCCATCTTGATGCTCAACACCCCATACACGGTTGGATCGTAGGGGGTACTCCAAGTTCCGAGAGCGCTCTTGCGAAACGCCGACAGGTGCTTTTTCTTGTGTAGCGGCAGATTCGGCATGAGGCGCATTCTACACTAACCTCACCCTATGACCGAGGGCAGGCACGAGCGGATTTATCGTAAGGACTACAAACCATCCGACTTCCTGGTCGATGCCATCGACCTCAGTTTCGAGCTCTCCCCCGCCGAGACCGTCGTGAAGGCCAAAATCCAGTTTCGCCGAAACCCCGATCTGCCGGCGGGTAGCGGGCCTGTGGTGCTACACGGCGACGAGTTGGAGCTTCGCTCGGTGCGGCTCGACGGCTCCCCGCTCGATGCTGCCGGGTTTGACGCCGATCCGCAAAGCCTTCGGATACCGGGCG
>JAUXFZ010000127.1 GCA_030622585.1 Myxococcales bacterium | reverse complement strand
GTAATGACCTCGACGCTGCCCTGGTCATCGCGCAGCACATGCCGCCGCGTTTCACCAGCACGTTTGCGAGTCGCCTCGATAGGACCGGCGCCGTGCAAGTTTCCGAGGCCAGGCAGTATGAGCGCCTCGCTCGCGGGCATGCCTATGTGTGCCCAGGGGGGCGGTGCATCGAGGTCGTTCCCTCCGAACGCGGGCCTCCGATACGCGTGCTAGAGCCCACCAAAGGTTCTCACTACATCCCCTCCGTGAACCAACTGTTCAAGTCTGCCGCACGCGTACTCGGTGATAAAGCGATTGCGGTGGTCCTTACTGGCATGGGGGACGATGGGGCGGAAGGGGTACGCGAGATCTCCGAGCGAGGCGGCACCGTGATGGTCGAAGCACCGGAAACTGCCGTCGTCTCAGGGATGCCCATGGCCGCCCAGAGAACCGGAGTACGGCATCAGTCCTTGGGCATTTGGGCCCTCAGCGACTTGCTCGTCCAGTTGGCCCAGCCAGGCCGGAGATGAGACCCGAACTTTGAGCACACCGTCTCGTATCGTAGGATTCACTTAACCATGCGCCGATACCGTTGCCTCGTCGTCGAAGATTCCAAAACAATGCGAACCATGTTGGCGGAGTCTCTCGGGCGAATCCCAGGGATGGAAGTCGTGGAGGCGGAGAACGGTCTGGCAGGCATCCGTGCGCTCGCCGCGCAACGATTCGACCTCGTGCTAACTGACGTCAACATGCCCGTGATGGATGGATTGAAGCTCGTTCGGCACGTGCGAGCCGACCCGCGACACGAAAAAATCCCCATCGTCATCATCACCACCGAAAGTGCTCCGAATGACAGGGACCGCGCACTGGCGCTGGGCGCGAACGCGTACATCGAAAAACCGATTCAGGCACCGCGGGTCATCCGCGCCGTGAAAAAGCTACTCGGAGCTTGATGAGCATGGCTGACGACGAATCACAGCCGGCTGAGCAAGGCATCTTGCACCCGGAGGGGATCCGGGCGGTGAGAGACTTCGCGTCCGGCATCGTTCATGAAGTCAACAACATTCTCGGCGTGATCATTGGCAATGCGCATCTCGCAAAGAAGGCCTCCGCCAACGCCGAGGCTCTCGAGAAGTACATGGGCGAAGTTCGCGATGCAGCCGAAGAGGGGCGCGTGCTCATGCGTCAGGTCGCGGTCCTCGCCGGAGAACAGTCGAGCCGCGCACGGCCTCTCTCGCTCAATGACCTGGTCATCAACGTGACGTCCGAGGTCGACACCCCCCTAGAGCTCGATCTGAGCTGCGAAGACGCGACCGTGCAGCTCGATGTTTGGATGGCTCGGGAGGCGCTCGCGGGCGTCGTTGGGTTCATGGCGGAGACGAAGGCCGTGACATCGCTTCGTGTCGCGACACGCATCGTCGGCTCCGCGGCGGCGCTGACGATGGAAGACGATGGAGCGAGTCCGCATGACAAGGAGCTCCGCGCGCTATTCGCCCCGTTCACGAAGCTCGACGGACGGCCGAAGGTGGGCCTACAGCTAACCAGTCTCGCGGACCTGGCGTCACGCTCGCGGGGCCACGTGACGGCATGCGCGCGTGAGCCCCACGGCCTCCGCATCGTCTTGACGTTGCCCGTTTCCGGCGGGACGCCGTCAGGAGACGGTCCAGGTGTGCCCTTGTCGAAGAAGAGCGTGTAGGTCCGGCTCCCCGAAGCGTTCCTTGGCGAGATCCCGCTGCACCTGGAGGCTTTCGTTGTAGACGGGGGCTGGCTGGCGGTAGATCACTCCGAGCGCAACCACCTCGGGTAGGTCGGCGAGCATCCAAGCGAGCGATGGGTTGGTCTCGTCGTGAATGACGATGTCGTCGTCCGTCACGCCACCTTCTCCGACTGTCACAATTTCGAGACTGAGCGTTTTCGGCTGCAGGCGGAGGCCCTTCTCTCCGTCGGCGCCAAACCTCATCGGCTGCCCGTGTTCGAGCCACAGCTGGTAAGCCGGCCCCGCTTTCCGATCCGTGATCAGCTCGAAGATTCCGTCGTTGAAGACGGGGCAGTTCTGGAGGATCTCGATGAACGAGGCACCCTTGTGCTTGCGCGCCGCGCTCAGGGCATCGGGGAGCTTCTTGGAGGTGTCGAACGCTCGGGCCACGAAGGTTGCACGCGCGCCCAACGCGAACCGGACGGGCACCACTGGCTGGTCGATCGAACCGAGCGGACTCGAAGGCGTGACGATACCAACCTGCGACGTCGGCGAGTACTGCCCCTTAGTCAAACCGTAGATTTGGTTGTTGAACAGCATGATCTGGAGGTCCATGTTGCGACGCAACACATGGAGGAGATGGTTGCCGCCGATGCTGAGACCGTCACCGTCACCGGTGATGACCCAGACATCGAGCTCGGGATTGGCGAGCTTGAGACCGGTCGCGAACGCGGGCGCGCGGCCGTGGATCGTGTGAAACCCGTAGGTGTTCATGTAGTAGGGGAACCGGCTCGAACAGCCGATGCCGGAGATGAAGACCGTGTTCTCCGGAGTCGATCCGAGGCTCGGGAGCGTGCGCTGCACCGCGGCGAGGATCGCGTAGTCCCCGCAGCCGGGACACCAACGGACCTCCTGATCGGAGGAGAAGTCTTTGCGGGTGTATTCTTTGTCGGGCGGGTTGGAACTCATTCTGCGCTCCGTTGCAGCCGCTCTTCCACGGCCTGCACCAGGCTGGCGATTCGGAACGGACGTCCTGTGACCCTAGTTAGGCTCTCACAGTCGATCAGGTACTCTGCCCGCAGCAGCTTCACCAGCTGTCCGTTGTTGAGCTCGGGGACCAGCACGCTGTTGAACGACCGAAGCAGAGTGCCGAGCCCCTCCGGAAGCGGCCAGATGTTGCGGATGTGAAGGTGAGAGACGTGATGGCCCGCCTTGCGAAGCTCGCGCACCGCCTGACTGATCGAGCCATAGGTCGAGCCCCAGCCGACGACTAGCAGGTCGCCGTGATCTTCGCCCTGGTCGACCTTCGCGGCGGCGATGTCCCGAGCGATGCCCTGCACCTTGTTGTGTCGGAGCTTGGTCATTAAGTGGTGGTTGTGGGGGTCGTATGAAATGTGGCCGGTGTCCCGGTGCTTCTCGAGGCCGCCGATGCGATGTTCGAGGCCGGGCGTACCCGGAACGGCCCACACGCGGGCTAGGGTGTTCGCGTCCCGCAGGAAGGGATGGAAGCCCTCGGGGTCTTTGTGGAACTCGACCGGGAAGGGTTCGAGCGCGTCCAGGTCGGGGAGCGGCCAAGGCTCTGCGCTGTTCGCAAGGGATCCGTCCGTGAGTAAGATGACCGGCGTCATATATTTCACCGCGATGCGAATCGCTTCGATGGCCATGTAGTAGCAGTCCCCCGGCGTTGCGGCCGCCAGCACCACGAGCGGCGCGTCACCGTTGCGCCCCCAGACCGCTTGGAAAAGATCGGATTGCTCGGTCTTCGTCGGAAGCCCGGTCGAGGGTCCGCCGCGCTGCACGTTGACGATGACCAATGGAAGCTCGGCCGCAATCGCCAAGCCGATCGCTTCGGCCTTCAATGCGACGCCGGGACCGGAGGTGCCCGTGACGCCGATCGAGCCGCCGAAGCTTGCGCCGACGGCCGCCGAGACTGCCGCGATTTCGTCTTCCGCTTGGAAGGTGGTTACCCCGAAATGCTTGAGACGCGCCAAATTGTGCAGCAGATTCGACGCTGGCGTGATCGGGTAGGAGCCGTACATCACCTTGAGCCCTGCGAGCTTTGCGCCCGTGACCAGGCCCCATGCCGTCGCTTCGTTGCCGCTGATGTTGCGATACTCCCCCGGCGCGAGATGGGCGGACGGAACTTGGTACGCGTTGATGCCGTGCGGCAATTCCGCGTTTTCGCCGTAGATGTGGCCGGCATTGAGCGCCGCGATGTTTGCCTCGGCGAGCTTCGGTCGTTTGGCGAACTTTCCCTCGAGCCACTTGACCGTCTGGTCGCGTTCGCGGCCGAAGAGCCAGTACATGAGACCCAACGTCCACATGTTCTTGCAGCGGTTCGCTTCCTTGGAGCCAAGGCCAACAGTTTTTACAGCATCGAGCGTCAGTCTGGTGACGTCGATCGCCAACACGCGAAAGCGATCCAGGGTGCCGTCTTCGAGCGGGTTGCTCTCATAGCCGGCCTTCTTGAGATTGTTTGCCGTGAAGGCGCCGGTGTTGACTACGACCAAGCCGCCGGGCTTGAGGATGTCGGTGCTCACCATGAGCGCGGCGGGGTTCATGGCCACCAACACGTCCGGCACGTCACCCGGCGTTTGAATGTCGTGCGAGGCGAAGTGAATCTGAAAGACCGAGACACCATAGGTCGTGCCAGCCGGTGCGCGGATCTCCGCGGGATAATCCGGGAACGTCGAAAGATCGTTTCCCGCATCCGCCGTCGCATCCGTGAACTGGCTGCCGGTGAGTTGTATTCCGTCGCCGGAGTCACCGGCGAAGCGAATGACAACGGAGTCTAAAGTTTCACGCGGAATGGGCTGAACGCGTGCGGCCGCAGATGTTTCCATGCTCGATCATCGATTCTAGTCCCGTCGGCGCCGTCGCGCCCGTCCTTCCGGGCCAGACTGGAACGCGTTCTAGGGCGAGGGTCCCCGGTTCGCAAGTGCTCATCTGGAAGTTGGACGATGGGACGCTGTCGTCCCACCCTGTGGGCATGGTCGAGGTCAAGATCTGTGGGCTGACTACAGTTGACGACGCGGTGCGTTGCATCGATGCGGGCGCCCATGCCATAGGCCTCAACTTCTGGGCGAGGTCGCCCCGCTGTGTGGACGTATCCACCGCCCGGGCGATCGTCGATGCGGGCGGAGACCGCGCCACGATGGTCGGGGTATTCGTCGATTTCACGCTGTACCAGATCCGCGACGTCCTGCGGGAAACCGGCATTGAGTGGGCGCAGTTGCACGGTGATGAGACACCGGAGCTCGTGGCACAGCTTCTTCCCCATGCCTACAAGGCGGTGGCTGTAAAGGACGGCTCGGCCGTCGAGCTCGCGCGAAGCTACCCGGGCGAGCACCTCCTTCTCGATGCGAGTGTGCCTGGGACCCCGGGGGGGACCGGCCGGACCTTCGACTGGGACATCGCGGCGACGGTCGCCAAGGAGCGAAAAGTGACGTTGGCGGGAGGGTTGACGCCGGACAACGTCGCGGACGCGGTGCGTGCCGTGAAGCCCTTTCGAGTCGATGTGGCGTCAGGCGTGGAGTCGGCGCCGGGTACGAAGGACGCGGACTCGGTTCGAAGCTTCATCCGCGCAGCTCGGTCGGCCTGATCGTTCGACGGCGATGGCGAAGCTCTACGGAAAATGCAAAGCGTCTCCTCTATCCGGTGCTAGCCTGCCTCCTCAACTTCAGGAGGAAATATGCGTCTTGCAGCTCTCAGTTCCATGCTCACCGCCGGCTTGATGTGGCTCGCCCTCGGCGGCAACCCAGCACAATCACAAACCGAGGTAAAGCCCGCCACCTGTCAAAGCTGTGGCAAAGCCGGCCCGAGCAGTTGCCCGCATTGCAAGGGCCAGGGGTATCACGGCGCATCCAAGCACGAATACAAGTGCGTCCACCAGAGCGAACGCGCGAACAAGAAAGCGGCGGAGGCGATGAGCGCGCAGTTCAGTGGTCTGGGCGAAGAGGGTTGGCGACTTGCTGATGTCGACAGCGGCTTCTGGTGCTTCAGACGAGCTCGCGGCGCAAACTAGCCGCTAACCTCTGGCCGAGATCTGATCGGCAATGTAGCTCGCCATCGTATAGACCGTGACCTGCGGGTTCACGAGGAGCGACGAGGGGAACAGGCTCGCGTCGGGGACGTACACGTTGTCGAGGTCGTGACAGCGGCCGTCGGGCGCGACCACGCTTTTTGAGGGGTCTGCGCCCATCCTCATCGTGCCCTGCGGATGGTACGAGGTCATACGATACAGGTGCTTGCCGTTTGTCAGGCTGTTGATCACCGAGTCGATTTGGTCCGCGCTTTCGATCGTGGTTCGGCGTGTCGTGGGCAGGTACACCCGCCGCGCTCCCGCCGCAAAGTAGATTTGTGCCGTCCCGCGTAGGGCCTCGCGCATGGACTCGAAATCGCGGTCGTCGAGGTCGTACTCGATGCGCTTGCGACCTCCATCGAGGTAGACGCGGCCGACGTTGTGGTCGTGGATCAAGGTGACCGCGGCCTGGAACTTCTTGCTGTTTTCCATGAACTCGACGAATTCGTGGCCGATGCCTCCGTCGATCCAGGTGCTGGTGATCATCGGGCCGACCATGCCCGCTTCCACCAAGTAGCCGCCCTCGAGGGGGTTCTCGAAATCGCCCGCTTGCGCGGTCAGCGTGGAGCCAACCCATGCGTAGATGTCCTTGTCGTGTTCGCCAAAGACCGCGAGCGATGGATGGCACGCGAAGTTGCGACCAATCTCGCCGCTGCTGTTTCCGATCTTGTTCTTCTGAAACAGGAGCGGCGTCTGCACCGCGCCGGCGGCAACGACTACCAGTCCCGCCTCGATCCGAACCGGCTTGGTCTTGCCATTCGCATCGGTGGCGACAGCGTTGACTGCTGTGATGCGGCGACCACTGACGTCGAAGCTTTCCGCCCGCGTGCCGCTCAGGATTTTCGCGCCGAGCTCGCTGGCCCAGGGTAGGTACGTTACCAGCATCGATTGCTTGCGCTCGGTCTTGCAGCCGGAGATGCAGTGCCCGGTGAGCGCACAGTCCTTGATGTTGCGAGAAATGGGAGCCGCTCGGATGCCGACCTTCTTCGCTCCTTCGATCAGGAGCCGCCCGTTGTAGTTCACCTCGTGGGGCTCGTTCTGATGAATCGACAGGTTGCGCTCGACGCGTTCGAAGTAAGGCTCGAGTGACTCGGGGGAGAGGTTGTCGAGGCCGTGGTCCTCCGCCCAGCTCTGAAGCACCTGATCGGGCGCGCGAAAGCACACTGCGCCGTTGACGACGGTCGAGCCTCCAACACACCTGCCTTGAAGGATTGGCAGGTCGCCGGTCGTGTTCACCTGATTCCCGTG